>NZ_NOYS01000007.1:0-639 GCF_002258475.1 Rhodococcus sp. 06-1460-1B | reverse complement strand
CGGGTTCGGCGTACACAGCGACACTGGCCAGCCCGGCATCAGCGGCCGCCCGGATCACCCGAACCGCGATCTCACCACGATTGGCAACAAGAACCTTGGAAATCTTCTTATGGGAGGTAGAGGTGGTCATCTGTGCGAAGTCCTTCACTGGCCGAATCGGGCATTGACGAAAAGAGCTGGGGCACTGGCGAGTCCGTAACGATGCATATCTTCAGGTCGACCCCACAGATCGATCGGGGCCGGCACGCCCTCGGCCACCGACGACTGCGCGGCAGTCAGAACCGCAACGACAGCAGCGATCTCGGAGTCCGTCGGACTTCCGCGAAACGACCAACTGGCGGACGCGGCAGCATGATTCGCTTCGCCGCTCACTGCGTCAAGATTCGCTTCGCTCACTGCGTCATGATTCGCTTCGCTCATAGTGGGATGTTTCCGTGTTTCTTCGGGGGCAGGGTCACTTGTTTGCGTTCGAGCAGCCGCAACGCGGTCACGATCTGCCCGCGGGTGTGACTGGGCGGGATGACCGCATCGAGATACCCACGCTCGGCAGCGACGTACGGATTGACCAACGTGTCCTCGTACTGCTGCTGCAACGTCAGCCGCAACGCATCGACGTCCTCACCGTTCTTCGCCGCCTCG
>NZ_NOYS01000004.1:0-256591 GCF_002258475.1 Rhodococcus sp. 06-1460-1B | reverse complement strand
ATGAGCACCCCAGGGCCGAAAAAGAGGTGACCCGGGCATCGAACCCGAGCCACCCCTTTACAACGTCGAACTACCGCTCACACAAAATGCAACAGCCCCCAGAGGGCACCTAACCGCACCACTGCCGCTAGGCACTGAACGCCGGGTAATCCGTGTAGCCCTTGGCACCGTCGGTGTAGAACGTGCTCTGGTCCGGCTCGTTCAGCGGAAGGTCCTCACGCCAGCGGTACGCGAGATCGGGGTTCGCGATTGCCGGGCGTCCGACCACGACGGCGTCGCCGACGTTGTCGTCGAGCAGCGACAGCGCTTCGTCGCGAGTGGTGATCTCACCGAAGCCGCTGTTGACGAGCACGGCGCCGCCGAACGCCTGCCGCAGATCCTGAACCAGCTCGCCCGACGGATCCTTGTGCAGCACACTGAGGTACGCCAGACCGAGCGGTGCGAGCCGCTCGACCAAGGCGCGGTAGGTGGCACGCACGTCGTCGGAGTCCGTCTCGAGCGCATCCTGAATGTTGTGCTCGGGCGAAATGCGGATGCCGACCTTGCCGGCTCCGAGCGCCGCGGCCACGGCCTCGACCACCTCGGCCACGAACCGTGCCCGGTTCTCCGGTGAACCGCCGTACTTGTCGTCACGCTGGTTCGAGGCGGGCGAGAGGAACTCGTGCAACAGGTAACCGTTGGCACCGTGAACCTCGACGCCGTCCATACCGGCAGCGACCGCATTCTTCGAGGCCTGTACGAAATCGGCGATCACCGAGGGCAGTTCGTCCTCCCGCAGTGCACGCGGGGTGGGGTATGCCTTCTTTCCCTCGTACGTGTGAGTCTCGCCGTCGATGGCGATGGCACTGGGCCCGACGACCTCACGGCCACCCGTCGTCGCCTCGTGGGTCACGCGCCCGGCATGCATCACCTGAGCGAAGATCAGCCCGCCGTCGGCGTGCACTGCGTCGGCGACATTGCGCCACCCCTCGATCTGCTCGTCGGTCACCAGACCGGGCTGACCGGGGAAGCCCTGGCCCGCATGGCTCGGGTAGGTGCCTTCACTGACGATGAGACCGAGGGATGCCCGCTGCTTGTAGTGCTCGACCACCAGCGGACCCGGCACTCCGTCACGTCCTGAGCGCACCCGCGTCAG
This sequence comes from Rhodococcus sp. 06-1460-1B, assembly GCF_002258475.1. Taxonomy (NCBI): domain Bacteria; kingdom Bacillati; phylum Actinomycetota; class Actinomycetes; order Mycobacteriales; family Nocardiaceae; genus Rhodococcus; species Rhodococcus sp. 06-1460-1B. The sequence continues at coordinate 255,456 of NZ_NOYS01000004.1, read as the reverse complement.
CGGAGCCATCACCAACCGGTTGTCGAGCTTCAGGTCACCGAGCGTCAACGGGGAAAACAACTTCATGGATCTCTATCTCCTTACGAGTGCGTGCACAGTCCTTGCCACTGATCACTCGAACCACCGAGATCCATGAAGCTATTCCGATCCGAGACATTGCTCACTCACAGGATGTACAGCATCTCCTGGTACGTCGGCAGCGGCCAGAGATCGTCGGCCACCATTGCCTCGAGGGTGTCGGCCGCAGAACGGACAGCCGCCATCGCAGGCAAGAGTTCGTCCTTGGCGTGGGTGGCCTCGGCCAGAGCGTCGCCGCCCGGATCCGCTTCGAGGGCCGCCTTCAATGTCGCCAACGCTGCGCGCAGCTCCGACAGTGGAGCCGAGACTGCGTGCAGCGCAGTCATGTCGACGTCGTCGACGCCCGCGCCCTTGAGCGCACTGACGTTCTGCGCCAATTCCGTCTGATAGCGCACGGCAGCGGGCAGGATGGATGTCTGACCCATTTCCAGCGTCAACCGCGCTTCGACGAACACCGTCAACGCGTACTGCTCGAGCCCGATTTCGTAGCGCGAGTGCATCTCTCGGTGGTTGAACACCTTGTACTTCTCGAACAATTCCATCGCCGACTCGGAAATCAACTCCGGCAACGCGTCGAGCGTCGTACGCAGGTTCGGTAGGCCGCGTGCCTCGGCCTCGATCTGCCAGTTGTCGGAGTAGCCGTCGCCGTTGAACACCACCGCGCCGTGTTCGGTGATGATCTCGGTCAGCAGATTCTGCACGGCGGTGTCGAAATCGGTGCCGTCGGCGACGGCCGCTTCGAGGTTGGTCGCCATGTAGTCGAGCGCCTCGGCCATGATCGTGTTGATCGTGACCATCGGGCCGTTGACGGTCTGCATCGAACCGGGGGCGCGGAACTCGAACCTGTTGCCGGTGAAGGCGAACGGGCTGGTTCGGTTGCGGTCGCCGGGATCGGTCGGCAGTACGGGCAGGGTGTCGGCACCGATCATCATGGTGCCCTTGCCTTTCGAGGATGTGGCTGCACCCTTGGCGATCTGGTCGAACACGTCGGCGAGCTGGTCGCCGAGGAAGATCGAGATGATTGCCGGCGGTGCCTCGTTGGCACCGAGGCGGTGATCGTTGGTCGCCGACGCCACCGAGGCGCGCAGCAGACCGCCGTACTTGTGCACTGCGCGGATGACGGCGGCACAGAACACGAGGAACTGCGCGTTGTCGTGCGGATTGTCGCCGGGCACCAACAGCGATCCCAGGTCGGAGTTGCCGAGTGAGAAGTTGACGTGCTTGCCCGAGCCGTTGACACCCTCGAAGGGCTTCTCGTGGAACAGGCACTCCATGCCGTGCTTCTTGGCAATGGTCTTGAACGTCGTCATCAACAGTTGCTGGTGATCGGCCGCGATGTTGCCGCGCTCGAACATCGGCGCGATCTCGAACTGTCCGGGTGCTACCTCGTTGTGCCTGGTCTTGGCAGGAATGCCGAGCTTGAACAGCTCACGCTCCGTGTCCATCATGAAGCCGAGCACGCGCTCGGGGATGGCACCGAAGTAGTGGTCGTCGAATTCCTGGCCCTTGGGCGGCTTCGAGCCGAACAGGGTGCGACCTGCATTGAGCAGGTCGGGACGGGCCAGGAAGAAGTGCCGGTCGACGAGGAAGTACTCCTGCTCCGGGCCACAGAACGAGACGATGTTCTCGATGTTCTCGTGCCCGAACAGCTTCAGGATGCGCTCGGCATGTCCGCCCATCGCCTGCTGCGAACGCAACAGCGGAGTCTTGTGGTCGAGGGCTTCACCGGTCATCGAGACGAACACCGTCGGGATGCACAGGGTGTTGCCGTTCGGGTTCTCGAGGACGTACGCCGGGCTGGTGACGTCCCAGCCGGTGTATCCGCGTGCCTCGAACGTGTTGCGCAGGCCGCCGTTGGGGAAGCTCGACGCGTCGGGCTCGCCCTGAATCAGCGTCTTGCCTGCGAATTCGGCGAGCGCACTGCCGTCACCGACGGGATCGAAGAAGCTGTCGTGCTTCTCGGCCGTCAACCCCGTGAGCGGGTAGAAGACGTGCGCGTAGTGCGTTGCGCCCTTCTCCAGAGCCCAGTCCTTCATCGCCGACGCCACCGCGTCGGCCACCATGGGGTCGAGCTTCTTGCCCTTGTCGATCGTGGCCATCACCGACTTGAACACCGACTTGGGCAGTCGCTTCTGCATGACGACCTTGCTGAAGACGTTCTCACCGAATATCTCGCCCGGCTTCTCGTCTCCGACGAAGCTGACCGCAGGCGGCACGTACGCCTCGACGTCTTTGATCGCCTGCAGGCGGACGGTATTTCCACTCATGGCTACCCCTTGGCAAGGTGCGCTCCGCACCTGGTGTGTGCGGAGTCCGACTCGGCGACTGTACGAATGCCTCGTGGCGGTGGTGTTTCGTCGCTGTGTCCACTGCAATGCAAAACCGTCGGAAGGCAGGAGTTTCCTTCCCCGCAGACGGGGGTAACTGCGTAGCCAGCGTAATCAACCGGAAAGCGTGGCCCCATGACCGACGAACTGACCGTCCGCCGCGTGATCGACGCACCCCCCGCATCGGTGTTCACCGCGCTGGCCAATCCCGAGGTCCAGGCCGCGGTCGATGGCTCGGACATGCTGCGCGGCGCGATCGATCCGACGCCGCTGAACGCGGTGGGCGACACCTTCGCGATGGATATGTATCAACCGGAACTGGGCGAGTACGTCATGGAGAACACCGTGTTCGTGTTCGAGCAGGACCGACGCATCGGTTGGATTCCCAATCGCCAGGGCATGGAACCCCGTGGCACGCGGTGGTCCTGGGAACTCGAGGAGGTCGCCCACGACAGGACAGCACTGACGCAGGTCTACGACTGGTCCCGCGTCACCGATCCGGAGTTCCGAAAGATGGCCGGCTTTCCGAGGGTGACCGAAGAACAGATCGTCGGCACGATGCGCCGTCTCGCAGAACACCTCGGCGTCACCGTCGAGAACTGATCCATCGAAAGAGAGAACCTCATGGTCGACGTCACCCGAACCTTCACCGCCGCTGTCGCGCTCGACAAGGCCGCGGCATTCCTGCGCGACTTCTCCAATGCGTCGGCGTGGGATCCGGGAACCGAGAGCTGCACCCAGGTCTCCGGCGGCCCGGTGGCCGTCGGAACGCAATGGCACAACGTCTCGAAGTTGTTCGGAGTCACTACCGAACTGACGTATACGTTGGTCACCGACGAGCCCGATCACGTCGTGCTCGAGGGGAAGAACAAGACGGCAACCAGCGTCGACGACATCACGCTGACAGCCGAGGGCCCCGGATCGACCCGGATCGACTACCACGCCCACGTCGAATTCAACGGTGCGGCAAAGGTTGCGGGCCCGTTCCTGAAGGCGGGCTTCGAGGCAAAGGTCGCTCCGGAGACCGTGGAGAAGATGACCGCCGCGCTGGAAAGACTGTGACCTCGGCGCTTCCGAGCTCAGTACCTCGAAGTCACTTTCGTTCCAGCGCAGGCTTTTTCGCGAGGACGGTGAAGTTGTCGGCCGCGGACTCGTGTCGGTCCGGCGCGATGCGTTCGCCGTCGTCGCCGTAGACGGCGATCAGTTCGAGGCCCGCGCCGGCCACCAGAGTGCGGACGTCGTCGAGGGTCGAGAAGTGCATGACGAGTGCGAATTCGTGGGCTTGCAACGGGGCCAGAGCCCACGATCGGTGATCCTCGGCTTTCGACCGATTGACGACCCAGTTCCGCACGCCGCGCACCTGCGCAGACGGATCGAGCAGACGACGTCCGACGGCGACGAGAAGTGCTCGCAGCGAGAACTGTGGCCGAGTCGTCGGTCGCCGTAACTGAAACGGGCTCTCCAGATACGACCGGCCACCGCGATTGAGCGTCGAGAAGACCACGACGCCTGTCTCGTCGGTCACCCGCGCGAATTCGGCCAGTACGCGGCGTCGTTGCTCGTGGGTCACGGTATCGAGTCCGTTGTTGCTGAAGACGACCAAGCCGAACTCACCGTCCTCGAACGCCGCCAGGTCACGAGCGTCGGCGACGTGCGCCGGAAGATCGGGAAAATTCTTACGGAAAGCGTCGATCATGTTGGGGGCGTAGTCGATTGCCACGTAGCGGTCGGACAGCAATCGCAGCAGCGGCGTGGTGCGGCCGCTGCCCACACCCACGTCCAGCACGGGAACCCCGCGGGCCGGGTCTGCTGCGGCGACCAAGGCTGCGGCCTCACCGCGATCGAGAAATCCGTCGGTGGGTCCCATGAATTCCACGTACGTGGCGGCGACCCGAGCATCGTCGAAAACACCCCGGTTGGAGTCGGTGGACAACTCGGACACCTCCACGTTGACGAGCTGCGGACGTACCGCAACTGCCGACGACCGTACCGACGAATCCTGAGGCGCGCCTGAGGTGCTGCCCCGGCGTCTCGGCACAGGTATGGTCTGGTTCCCCTCGTCCGTGCATCATCGACATATGACGAATTCGTACGACGCGTGGCCCGAACTTCGAGTCGACAGCTGGGCGGACACGCGCGACACGGTGCAACTGTGGACCCAGATAGTCGGCAAGACCCGAATGGCGTTGTCGCCCCCGCTCAACCACTGGTGGGGAGTTGCGCTGTACGTCGACGCCTCGGGCCTGACGACGTCGCTGATGCCACTCGGCGATCGAGGCCTCGAGATTCGCTTCGACTTTCTCGCACACCAGTTGATCCTGGCCACTACCGATGGCGAGCGCCGAACCATGAAGCTCGAGCCTCGAACCGTTGCGGACTTCTACGCCGAGTACACCGATCTGCTCTCCGGGCTCGGCGTGGAGGCTCCGATCGTGGCAGTGCCGGTCGAACTGCCACACGCGACACCGTTCGCCGAGGACGTCGAGCACGCGTCGTACGACGCCGATGCCGTCCAGAAGTTCTGGCGAGCGCTCGTCAGCGCTGATCGGGTGTTCTCGCAGTTTCGAGCCGGCTTCCGCGGCAAATCCAGCCCGGTCCACTTCTTCTGGGGCGCTTTCGATCTCGCGGTCACACGATTCTCCGGAAGGCCTGCACCACAGCATCCCGGCGGTGTTCCCAACTGTCCCGACTGGGTGATGCACGAGGCATACAGCGACGAGGTGTCGAGCGCCGGGTTCTGGCCGGGCGGGGCCGCGGAGGGCGCGTTCTACGCGTACGCCTACCCGAACCCGGACGGCTACGACAGCCATCCGGCCGTCACCGCCCCCGCGTACTTCGATCGTGATCTCGGCGAGTACGTACTTCCGTACGAGTCCGTCCGCACCGCTGAGGACCCCGACGCACTTCTGCTCGCCTTTCTCGAGAACACCTATCGCGCTGCTGTCGAGACCGCCCACTGGGACTAGCTCGGGTGGGGACGGTCATCGTTCCCCCCATTCGGGGGTATCCCACGGGTGACCCGGATCACTACCGTTCGTCGCATTCGGTATCGCACATATACCCGATACCCGACAAAAACGGAGGAACCATGACCGCTGTCTCGCCCGAGGATCCGGGCGTCGCCACTCCGACCCCACCGGCGGTGCAGACGAAGACGAGCGTCCGCCGAGTAGCGGTTGCCAGTGGCATCGGCACCACGATCGAGTTCTACGACTTCTTCATCTACGGCACTGCCGCCGCACTCGTCTTCCCCACGATTTTCTTCCCGGCGCTCGGTTCGACCGCGGGCACCGTGGCGTCGTTCGCGACGTTCGCCGTCGCGTTCATCGCCAGGCCCGTCGGTGCGGTGCTGTTCGGCCACTTCGGCGACCGCATCGGTCGTAAGAAGACCCTGATCTCGACCCTGCTGTTGATGGGCGTGTCCACCTTCGCGATCGGTCTCCTGCCCGGCGCAGCCACCATCGGAGTCGCAGCCCCGATCATTCTGGTACTGCTCAGATTCGGGCAGGGATTTGCCGTCGGCGGAGAGTGGGCGGGTGCCACGCTGCTCACTGCCGAGTACGCACCGGCCGGCAAGCGTGGGTTCTATGCGATGTTCCCGCAGCTGGGACCCTCGGCCGCGTTCATCTTCTCCAGTGCGACCTTCCTCGCCACCGGCCTGCTGTTCGGCGATACCAACGAGACCTTCCTCAACTACGGGTGGCGAATTCCGTTCCTGCTCAGCGCTGTTCTGGTCCTCATCGGCCTCTACATGCGGTTGGCCATCGAAGAGACCCCGGTCTTTCGAGCCAACAAGCTCGCCGAGGAGCACGCTCCGGCGAACTCGGCACCGACCAAACTGCCGATCTTCGACGCATGGCGCATCCAGAAGCGCGAAATCATCACTGCGGCAGGCGCATTGGCATCCCTCTTCGCCTTCTTCTACATGGGGACCGCATACCTGACGAGCTACGGCACCAAGACCCTCGGGTTCGACCGCCCGTTCGTGTTGGTCACCGGGATAGGCGCTGCGGTGATCTTCGGTATTGCCATCGCCACCTCGGCAACCTACTCCGATCGCGTCGGCCGACGCCGAGTCATCATGGCGGCGTGCATCGTCGCGGTGCCGTGGTCGATAGCACTGTTCCCCTTGCTGGACTCGGGCTCACCGGTCGCGTTCGTGATCGGCATGTGCGTGACGCTCGCAATCTTCGGTGTTGCGTACGGGCCGACCGGAGCTCTGCTTCCGGAGCTCTTCCAAACCCGATTCCGTTACACCGGAGCCGGTTTGGGCTACAACCTCGCCGGCGTTCTCGGTGGCGCGATTCCGCCGATGCTTGCCGCACCGCTCACGGCCGCGTTCGGCAGTATCTCGATCGGCGTGATGCTGGCTCTGCTGTCGGTGCTGAGTCTGGTCTGCACCAAGAGACTGATCGAGACCAAGGATGTCGACATGGCGTAAAGGCCCACAACCGACACACACAAAGAACCGCGGCCACCCGGAAATCGGGTGGCCGCGGTTCTTGTCAGCTGTCCTGGAACGAGACTCAGTCGTCGCCACGGGGCGGCGGCTGAACGTCGACGCCACCGGAGTTGTGCTCCGGTCCCGCCGCGGGATGCTCGGCCGGTACGCGACCGCGAGTCTTGGCGGCCTCACTGTCCTTGGTGGCACCCTCGGCGAACTTGCGACGCCAGCTCTCCTCGGGACGGTAGGGGCCCGGCTTCGGCCGAACCTTGCCACCCGGGAAGGCCAATCGCGCGATGGTCCGCTGGACCATGCCCCACTGCTGAAAGAACGGCCCGGTGTTGTAGGGCAATTCGTAGCGCTCGCAGATGTCCTTGATCTTCGGCGCGACGTCCGAGTACCGAGTGCTGGGCATGTCCGGGTACAGGTGGTGTTCCACCTGGTAGCTCAGGTTGCCGCTCATCAGGTGGAACAGCGGTCCGCCGTCGATGTTGGCGGCACCGACGAGCTGGCGAACGTACCATCCGCCGCGGGTCTCGTTCTCCACCTCTTCCTGGCTGAAGGTGTATGCCTGATCCGGGAAGTGACCGCAGAAGATGATCGCGTTCGACCAGACATTGCGAATGATGTTGGCGGTGAAGTTGGCGGCCACCGTCGAGAGGAACGTGCTCTCGACACCACTGACCCGACTGTCCAACAGGGCGGCCGTCCGGCGGTTCTTGCCGAAACGCGCGGATCCCCGCAGCTTGGACGCGAGGCGAGACCTCTTGCTCTCGGGTAGACGACCACCCGAGGCGAGCTGCGCCAGCGCGAATGCCCCGGCACTGATCAGCGGCCAGCCCACGTAGTCCTTGACGAACTGCTTCCGTGCCTTGACGCCGATGCCCTTGAGGTCCTCGACGAGCTCCTTGACGGGCTTCTCTCCGCGACGGATAGCCTCGATGTCGAGATCGTGCAGGGCGACGCCCCACTCGAAGAACGCCATCAGCAGCACGTTGTAGAACGGCTGGGCCAGGTAGACGGGGCTCCACTTCTGACGTGGATCGATACGCATGATCTCGTAGCCGAGATCCTTGTCCTTGCCGCGAATGTTCGTGTACGTGTGGTGCACGTAGTTGTGGGAGTGCTTCCACGAGTTGGCGGTGGACGCGGTGTCCCAGTCCCACACGGAGGAGTGGATTTCCGGATCGTTCATCCAGTCCCACTGGCCGTGCATGACGTTGTGGCCGATCTCCATGTTCTCGAGGATCTTCGCGATGCCGAGGCATGCGGTGCCGGCCAGCCACGCCGGCTTGCTGGTGGAGCCGAGCAACAGCACCCGGCCGGCAACCAGCAGCTGACGCTGGGCTGCGATCACCGAGGTGATGTACTTGCGGTCCTTGTCACCGAGGCTGGAGTACACCTCGTCGTGAATGGCGTCGAACTCCTTGGCGAGTTCGGCGATCGTCTCGTCACTCAAGTGCGCCAGCGGGTTCACCGGCTCATCGGTGTCGGTGACGCGCCTGGTGGTTTCGTCGATAGACATACATTCCCCTGTTCGAATGGAAGATCAGAGTTCGATTTCGATGTCGCCCTCAGCAGTGTTGACACAGATCCGAACCGCTTGCCCCGTAGGTTCGGAGATATCCCCGTTACGTAGGTCACGTAAACGCCCCTTCCTCAGGGTACCTACGCACGTATGGCAGATGCCGATTCGGCAGCCGTACGTCAGATCCAGGCCGGCTTCCTCGCCCGCGGCGAGAATCGTTGTGCCGCCGTCGCACTCGACGTCCTTCTCGCTGTTGACGAAGCGCACGGTTCCGCCCTCACCAGCATCGTCTCCACCGCCGATGACGGGCTGGAAACTCTCGTAATGGAAGCGTTCCGACTCGCCCTGGTCTTTCCAGTACGAGCGCAGATCGTCGAGATGCTCGCCCGGACCGGAGCAGAATGCTTCTCGCTCACGCCAATCCGGGACCAGTTCGTCCAGTTCCGACGCCTTCATTCGACCTTCGTCACTGGTGATGCGTAGCTTCACCGTCAGCCCGTCGTGCTTGGCTTCCAGTTGCTCGAGCGTGTCCGCGAACATCAACTGTTCACGGTTGTGTACCGAGTGCACCACGACCACGTCGCGGACCTGGTCGTGATGATCCAGGGATCGCAACATGCTGATGATCGGAGTGATGCCACTACCGGCGCTGATGAACACCATCTTGTCCGGAACCGGACTCGGAATCGTGAACTCACCCTCGACCTCGCTGAGCCGGACGATATCGCCGGTTCTGATGGTACCCACCAGATACGGCGACACTGTGCCGGACGGCACGAGCTTGGGACTGACGCTGACCAACCCGTCCTCCGGGTCCGGATCGGACGTCAACGAGTACGCCCGCCAGTGATAGCGGCCGTCGATCAACACCCCGAGCCGTACGTACTGGCCCGGCGTGTGACCCTGCCACTCGAAACCGGGACGGATGTACACCGACACGGCCTCGGATCCCTCGGGGACCACACGTTCGACCTTGCCGCGGAGCTCACGAGTGGTCCACAGCGGGTTGATCATCGACAGATAGTCGTCGGGCCGGAGCGGATTGAACAACGACCGGACTGCGCGCAGCATCGTCCGTCTCACAAAAGAAACCTGGGGCTTGGCCCCCCGTTCAGCCATACTCAACGGTAACCCCGGGCGGCCTGCCGCGCGCCGGAATTGCTCAGACTCGAATGAGACTGCTACACAACATGAACAGAACGGGGAAATACCGACCGGTCAGCGTGCTCGCGACACTCGGTCTCCCAAGGCGGCACTGACCTTGCCGTACCAGCCCAGCGGCCGGGTACCTCGAGTGGGTACATCCGCCAACAACGCCTCGGCTGTTTCCTCGGCATCGATCTTGTTGTCGCCGATGCCACCGGTCGCCCCGCGCTTGGCCCACCCCACCACGTAACACCCGGGCACCGGAGTGCCGTCGGCCGCGGTGACGCGGCCGCCCTCGTTACGGATGGTGCCGGTGATGTCGTCGAACGGGACGCCCGGCGACGGTGTTCCGCGATAACCGATCGCGAGCAGCACCAGCTCCGTCGAGAGAGTGACCGCGTGTTCACCCACTCCCACCTCGATGGACTCCACCGAGCCCTGCCCGTGCACAGCAGCAGGTGCCCGCCCGAATGCGAACACGATGCGACGCCCGTGCGCGCCGGATCCGAGATCGACTCGGGCCGCGCCGGCCAGCGCCGACGCAGGAGCGGACAACGGCAGCCGGTCGATCGCGTCGAAGATTCCGTCCGGTCCCGCCACGACGACGTCGACTCCGGCGCGATCGACGAGCGCCTTGCACTCCGATCGTGTGAATGCCGCGAACTCCGGTCCTCGTCGCGCCAGGACGACCACCTCTCGCACGCGATTGCGACGGAGCTCTGCCAACGCGTGTGGGGCGATCTCGGTTCCGTTCAGAGAATCGGGATCGGCCGTGAGAATGCGCGCGGCGTCGAGGGCGACGTTGCCGTTGCCGATGATGGTGACGCGGTCGACGCCCGTGAGATCGATGGCGTCGGCGGGGACGTCGGGATGCCCGGTGTACCAGCCGACCAGGGTGCGCGCGCTGACCGAATTGTCGAGATCGACACCGGGAATCTCGAGCGCTCGATCCTTGTCGGCACCGACGGCATAGACGACGGAGTCGAACTTTCGAGCCAGCTCGACGTGATCGACGTCCTTGCCCACCTCGATGCCGAGCTTCATCGTCACGCGTGGGTGCGCGAAGATTCCGCGAAAGTGCTCGCTGATGCGTCGAGTGCCGAGGTGGTCCGGTGCCACGCCGTAGCGCGCCAGACCGCCTGCGGTCGGCAGCCGGTCGTAGAACGTGATCGTGGTTCCCGGCACGCGCAGCAGGGCTTGCGCGGTGTAGCAGGCCGCCGGACCGGTGCCCACGATGGCGATGCTGACCGGAGGCAGCTCGTTGACCGTCGCCACCGGAAAGCGCGGCTCACCCCACTCCGCAACCGCCGGCTTGTCGCGGTAGTAATCCGCGTTGATCTCGGCGTAGATCTGCTGGTCCGGAGTCAACCGGGACACCCGGGTGATCGCGTCGACCGGGCACGCATCCGCACACGCACCGCAGTCGATGCACGATCGTGGATCGATGTAGAGCAGCTCGGTCTTACCGAAATCCGGCTCGTCGGGGGTCGGATGAATGCAGTTGACCGGGCACACCGACAGGCAGGATGCGTCGTTGCAACAGTTCTGCGTGATCGCGAACGGCATGGGTTATCGGATGTCCTTCACGGCCTCGAACAGTGTTTTCTCGAACAGTGTGGTCAGAGCATGTGCAGACGACGGTAGATCATCTCCGCCGGCTTGGTGATCAAACCGCAGTCGAGGAGAAATGCCATCAGATGCTCGCTCGAGGTGCGCATCATCGTGTGGTGGTGGGCGTTGTTCTTCGCTTCCTTCACCGCACGGTCGACGTCGAGGCCAGCTGCTGCGTAGACCTCCTTGTTGACCATGTTGGACACGATCAGTCGAGCGGCGATCGCGACGACGAGCGCACTGGCCTTGCGGCGAGCCGGACTCTTGCCTTCGATGTCTTCACGCATCTGCGCGCGCGCGAAGGTCATGTGTCGCGATTCCTCGACGACGTGGATCTTGCTGGTGGTGCGCACGAGGGGCAGTACGTTCTCGCCGCGCATCCAGTCGCGCTGCATGACGTCGAGAACTTCTTCGGCGACGAGGATGCCGCCGTAGGCGACCTCGGCGGAGGCCAGGGCCTTGAATCCGCGGCCGAGTTCGATGCTCGACCGGCGCGGCAGGTACGCCTTGATGCCCATCTTCTGGCAGGCCCGAGCGAACATGATCGAGTGACGGCACTCGTCGGCGATCTCGGTGAGCGCGAACTGGAAATCCGAGTTGGACGAGTCCTTGCAGTACTGATCGCGCAACACCATCTGCTGCAGGATCATCTCGAACCAGATGCCGGTGCTCATGATCGAGCAGACCTCGTGGCGAGTGAGCGTGATGCGCTGTTCTTCGCTCATCTCGTCCCACAACTTCGTGCCGTAGAGCGTGCTCCACTCCGGATTGAGACCGTAGAGGGACGGATCGAGATCGGCCTCCCAGTCGACCTCTTCGGCCGGGTCGTACGACAGCTGGGCGGCGGAATCGAGCAAACGTGCGGAAACATCCTCGGGCTCGAGGACATCGTTCCTGGAGAGTGTGCTGGTCATCGCCGTCGTTCCTTTCATCGTCGAACAGGAGTGGTTAGCTGTTACGAAGATTACCAGGTACTTCTCGACACAGATAGTCACTCGGGCAGAATCGCCCGAATTCTTTTCGTCGGGGCACCTAGAGTTCGAGCGTGCAGAGAACGAAGAAGCGCCAGTGATCGCAGCACTGAGGTCCGCCCTCGCCCGCACCCCGATGCGCCTCTACGCGGCGGGAATGGTGTCGGCCAACGCCATCGGGGCGGTCATCGTCTTCGTGTTGGCACGGTTCATCCTGCCGCTGCCGGTCGGATCCGAAGAGATCTTGTTCTGCTCTGGAGGTCACTCCGCAGGCTGCGCTCCTGACCGCAATTACCTGGCGTTCTTCGTCTACCTGCCGGTGGCTATTTGCATCGGCATCGCGCTCGGACTTCGCGTCGCGAGACCGCTCGTCGAGTGGCTGCACACCGGCGGCACGCCGTCGGACGAGACCACGATCGCCGTGATCCGGCTACCCCTCCGGCAACTCGGCGTGCACGTTCTGTTGTGGGCGCTCGGTGTGGCGGTGTTCGTCGGCGTCAACGCCTCGGCCGGGGCTGCACTGTCGATCATCGTGGCCATCGCCGTCAGTTTCGGCGGACTGGCGACGTGCTCGCTGGGCTACCTGGTAGCCGAACGCACCCTGCGGCCGATCACCGCGGCTGTGATGGAGGTCAGCGAGGTCACCGACGCCGCGGCACTCGGCGTGAAACTGCGGGTCGTCCTGATCTGGGTACTGAGCACGGCCATTCCTATCCTGGGGCTCGGGCTGATCGGACTCGGCCGACTGATCGACACCGTCATACCCCCGGACGTCGACCTGTCCCCCGCGATGGTCTCGCTCTCTGCCATCGCCCTCGTCGTCGGCTTCGGCGGCATGTTCCTCGTCGGTCGCTCGGTGTCCGATCCGCTGCAGCAGGTGAGCTCTGCCATGCAGCGAGTGGAGGCCGGTGCCACCGATACCCGCGTCGACGTCTACGACGCCTCCGAGATCGGCAGACTGCAGAACGGGTTCAACAAGATGGTCGTCGGTCTCGACGAGCGGGAGCGACTCCGCTCGCTGTTCGGCCGGCACGTGGGCCACGACGTCGCCCAGCGCGCGTTGGCCAGCGCGCCCCGTCTCGGCGGCGAAAACCGAACCGTCGCCGTCCTGTTCATCGACCTGGTCGGCTCCACCGCACTGGCCGAGCGCGAATCCGCCGCGACGGTCGTGGACCTGCTCAATCGATTCTTCGCAGTGGTCGTCGAACACGGCGAGCGCAACGGCGGCTTCGTCAACAAGTTCGAGGGCGATGCCGCCCTGCTGATCTTCGGCGCTCCGGTCGATCATCCCGACCCGGCCACCGCGGCACTACGCACTGCACGCACGCTCGCCGCCGCGCTTCGAGCCGACGGCGGATTCGAGATCGGTATCGGCGTCACGTACGGGCCGGTGATCGCCGGCAACATCGGGGCCGAGTCCCGTTTCGAGTACACCGTCATCGGCGACACGGTGAATCAGGCTGCGCGGCTCACCGATCTCGCAAAAGACGACCCCGACACCGACGTGCTCACATCGTCGACGGTGCTCGAACACGCAACCTCGGACGAGCGGCAATTGTGGGAATCGGGTCGGTCCGTGACCCTTCGCGGGCGATCCGCACCGACGGTTCTGGCGGCTCCGATACTGCGCGGCGAACAGGCGAGCACGCGGTAGAAAATTCGAAGGTTTCCCTTTCGGTGCCGATGGGGCATACCCCCCGAACCAACCCACCCATCGCGCTGGCGCGAGACATTTGCTGGTACAACGTCTCTCGCTCCGAAAGGCACCCATGCCCGCAATTCTGTTCGGCTCCATCAGCACTCTCGTCGACACCTCCGAGCTACAGCGACGCTCGTTCAACGAGGCCTTCGCCGCCCACGATCTGAACTGGAACTGGTCGCAGGACGACTACCGGTCCATGCTCGGATCGAACGGCGGTGCCGACCGCATCAGCGAATACGCGTCGAGCACCGGAACCGAGGTGGACGCGGCCGCAGTGCACGCCACCAAGTCCGAGATCTTCCAGCGATTGATCGGCGAATCCGACGTCAAGACGCGACCGGGCGTGGCCGACACGATCGACTCCGCGAAAGCGAACGGGTTGAAGGTCGGCTTCGTGACCACGACCTCGCGAGAGAACATCGACGCACTGCTCGCTGCCCTGTCTCCCGAGCTCACCGCCGATTCGTTCGACATCATCGTCGACGCCTCCTCGGTCGACGCAGGCAAGCCCGACCCCGCGTCGTACGAATTCGCCTTGAAGACGTTGGGCGAGAACGCGTCCGACAGTGTGGCCATCGAGGACAACGCCGGCGGAGTCAAGGCGGCAGCGGCAGCGGGCGTCACCTGTGTCGCGTTCCCGAACGAGAACACTGCCGGTACCGATTTCGGCTCGGCCACCGACACCGTCGATGCACTCGATCCCGAGCGCGTCCGCGCCCTGATTTCAGCCTGAGCGGAGCCTGCGGAGTGAGCACTTTGCCCGATCCTTCATCCATCTCAGGAGCAACAAGTGAGTAATCTTCAGGCCCAGGTCGTCGCCGGCGACAGATCGTTTCGTGTCGAGGGATACGAGCGGATCGAATACGACTTGATCTACGTCGACGGAGTGTTCGCGATCGAGAACACCGAATTGGCCGACAGCTACCGTCCGTACGGGCGCGCCCTGATGGTTGTCGACGAATCGGTGCACGCCATCTACGGCGACCGGATCAGTGCATACTTCGATCACCACGGCATCGCCTTGACAGTGGTGCCGGTGCACATTGCGGAGACCGCGAAATCACTCGAGACGTTCGAGCGCATCGTCGGCGAATTCGACGCGTTCGGTCTCGTGCGAACCGAGCCGGTCCTCGTGGTGGGTGGTGGACTGACCACGGACGTAGCCGGTTTCGCGTGCGCGAGTTACCGCCGAAACACTCCCTACATCCGCATTCCCACCACGTTGATCGGCCTGATCGATGCGAGCGTCTCGATCAAGGTGGCCGTCAACTACGGCAAGCACAAGAATCGTTTGGGTGCCTACCACGCCTCGCAGAAGGTGCTGTTGGACTTCTCCTTCCTCGGCACACTGCCCGAGGATCAGGTCCGCAACGGGATGGCGGAGCTCATCAAGATCTCCGTGGTCGGCAACCTCGAGATCTTCGAGTTGCTCGAGCAGTACGGCCCGGAACTGCTACGCACCCGGTTCGGCCACCTCGACGGAACTCCTGAGTTGCGTTCGGTCGCAGACCGTTTGACGTACTCGGCAATCGCGACGATGCTCGAGCTCGAGGCCCCCAACCTGCACGAGATCGACCTCGACCGAGTCATTGCATTCGGGCACACGTGGAGCCCCACTCTCGAGCTCACGCCGCCCGCGCCGTTCTTCCACGGCCACGCGATCAACATCGACATGGCCCTGTCGACGACGGTCGCCGAACAACGCGGCCACCTGTCGACGGCCGATAGAGACCGCGTGCTCGGAGTCATGAGCAGCATCGGACTGGCATTGGACAGCCCGTACCTGACACCCGAGTTGCTCACCGAGGCAACAGCATCCATCCTCAAGACTCGGGACGGGATTCTGCGTGCCGCGGTGCCCGACCCGATCGGCACCTGCCGCTTCCTCAACGACCTGGAACCTCGCGAACTGGCCGATGTCCTGTCGTTGCACAAGAAGATCTGTCTGGACTTCCCACGGGCGGGCGAGGGTCTCGACATGTTCACCGCACCCACGCCGTGACCGATGCTGCCATGACGCCGCGTCCGGTCACCCCGACGACGATCCTGGCGCGCGAGCTCAGCGAGATAGCCGCGCT
Source organism: Rhodococcus sp. 06-1460-1B (assembly GCF_002258475.1). Lineage (NCBI taxonomy): Bacteria > Bacillati > Actinomycetota > Actinomycetes > Mycobacteriales > Nocardiaceae > Rhodococcus > Rhodococcus sp. 06-1460-1B. The sequence continues at coordinate 239,571 of NZ_NOYS01000004.1, read as the reverse complement.
ACTCGACGCCGACGCCGGGGTGACCGACGAGCTGACCACCCGTGTTCATCGGGCCCGCGATCTCGCCGCGGGACTCGACCCGTATCTCGACACCTGCACCACCTCCGAATCTGCGGCACTGGCCACGTTGGCGTCGCGGACCCGCTCTGCGGATTGGGGATCACGCGACGTGGTCTCCGGTTCCGGGCCCCTGGAGATGGAAATGCTCTCCGGCCATGTGGAAGGACGCTTCCTGGCGTTTCTCGTGCACATGACGCGGGCGACTCGGGTGCTCGAGATCGGTATGTTCACCGGTTACTCGGCGTTGGCGATGGCCGAGGCGCTGCCCGCGGGCGGCGAGGTCGTCGCCTGCGAGGTGGATCCGTACGTGGCCGAGTTCGCGCAGTCCTGCTTCGCGGAATCGACTGCAGGATCTGCCATCTCGGTGCAGGTAGGGCCTGCGCTCGACACTCTTCACGGGCTCGACGGGACGTTCGACCTGGTGTTCGTCGACGCCGACAAGAGCGGATACCGCGGGTACGTGGAGTACCTGCTCGATAGCGATCTGCTCTCCGACGGTGCCGTGATCGCCGTCGACAACACCCTGTTGCAGGGTCAGCCCTACGCTCCGCAGCCGAACGAGAACGGCCGGGCCATCGCCGAGTTCAACGACTATGTCGCGAACGACCCTCGCGTGGAGCAAGTTCTGATTCCGTTGCGCGACGGTGTGACACTGATCCGGCGCACATGATCCGCACCGTTGCGGCGCTGATCGGCCTCACGGTCACCCTCCCCGTCGACCTCGCGGCGGTGGGGGTGGCCGCGCTGCGCGGTACCCGGCCCGTCGCCCATCGAACCGATTCGCCCAGAACGATTCTGATCAGTGGCGGCAAGATGACCAAAGCCTTGCAACTCGCACGGTCCTTCCATCTCGCCGGCCATCGGGTGATCCTCGTGGAATCGGCGAAGTACCGCTGGACCGGACATCGTTTCTCCCGCGCTGTCGACCGTTTCCATTGCATTCCCGACCCGGGTGATTCGGGATATGCGCAGGCTCTGCTGGACATCGTGCGCCGCGAGGGCGTCGACGTCTTCGTGCCCGTGGCAAGCCCGGCCGCGAGTATTCACGACGCCGACGCGCGTGCACTCCTCGATGCGCACTGCGAGGTGATCCACGGCGACGCGGATACCGTACGGATGGTCGACGACAAGTCCCGATTCTCCGAGCACGCAGCGTCATTGGGACTCCGTGTTCCCGACTTCAAGCGCATCACCGACCCCGCCCAGATCGACGAATTCGACTTCGCGCCGGGCCGTGAGTACATCCTCAAACGGATCTCGTACAACCCGGTCGGCCGAATGGATCTGACGCGGTTGACGGCGCACACGCCGGAACGCAACTCCTCGTTCGCCCGGAGCCTGCACATCACCGAGGACGACCCGTGGATCCTGCAGGAATTCATCGCCGGACAGGAGTACTGCACGCACGGCACGGTGCGCGAGGGTCGCCTGCAGGTGTACGGCTGCTGCGTGTCGTCCGCCTTCCAGGTCAACTACGAGATGGTGGACAAGCCCGAAATCCTGCGCTGGGTAGAGACATTCGTCTCCTCGCTCGACACCACCGGGCAGCTGTCGTTCGACTTCATCGAGTCCACCGCCGACGGCCGGATCTACGCCATCGAATGCAACCCGCGCACCCACTCGGCCATCACGATGTTCTACGACCACCCCGACCTGGCTGCCGCGTACCTCGACGACGGGCATGCCGAGATCGTGCCGCGTGCGACGGCCCGGCCGACGTACTGGATCTACCACGAGCTGTGGCGTCTGATCACCGAGGGTGATCGACTATCTCGGCTCCGCACCATCTTTCGAGGCAAGGACGCCATCCTCACCGGTTGGGATCCCCTGCCGTATCTGTTGGTACATCATCTTCAGATTCCGTCGTTGCTGATCCGGAACCTCCGCGAGCGGCGTGGCTGGTCCCGAATCGATTTCAACATCGGCAAACTCGTGGAAAACGGAGGCGACTGATGACGTTGTCGGTCGTGGTGCTCGTCGGGTCCTCGGTGGACCGCTTTCACAGTGATCTCTCTCGGGTCTACGCCGGCGGCTTCCTGGACGCCCTCGGCACGAACCCCGCGTACGGTTTCCAGATCGCGTTCGTCTCTCCCGGCGGCCTCTGGAGTTTCCCCACCGATCTCGACGATTCGAGTATCGCTGCGGCGCAGCAGATGCCGTTGGCACAGGCGGTGGAGCACATTGCGGTGCGAGACTTCGACGTCATGGTTCCGCAGATGTTCTGCATGCCGGGTATGACGACGTACCGCAGCCTGTTCGATCTACTGGGCGTGCCCTACCCCGGCAACGGTCCGGACCTCATGGCGTTGACGGCGAACAAGGCCCGCGCCCGCGCCGTCGTCGCGGCGGCCGGCGTGCGTGTTCCCGACGGCGTGGTCGTCCGATCCGCCGACGACGTGATGGACCTCGCCCTGCCGGTCGTGGTCAAGCCCGTGGATTCGGACAACTCGATGGGTGTCTCGCTGGTCAACGAGTCCGACGGGCTGGCACCCGCGATTCGAGAGGCTCTGACGTATTCGTCTGCTGCACTGGTGGAGACGTACGTTCCACTGGGTCGTGAAGTTCGGTGCGGGATCATCGTCCGAGATGGCGAACTCGTGTGCTTGCCCCTCGAGGAGTACGCCGTCGACTCCGTCCGCAGTAGTGCGGACAAGTTGAATCGCACATCCGACGGCGATCTCTACCTGGTCGCGAAAGAGCAGACCAGAGCGTGGACGGTCGACGTCTCGGATCCGATCACCGAAAAAGTCTGGGCAGCAGCACGATCGAGTCACATCGCACTGGGATGTCGGCACTACGGCCTGTTCGACTTCCGCATCGACCCGGACGGCGAGCCGTGGTTTCTCGAAGCCAGCCTCTACTGCTCCTATTCGCCGTCCAGCGTGTTGGCGGTGATGGCCGCGGCCGCGGGCATCACCGTCGAAGAATTGTTCGCATTCGCGCTCGAAGAACTGCCGGTGAAGGAGTCGTCGTCATGACGTTGGGAATCGAGATGGCCGATCTGAACTTGGAATCGGTTTCGGTAGAGCAACTTCGAGAGCTCCTCGCCGAACACGGGGTGTTGATCCTGCCGAACCAGCCCGTCGACGATCAGCGCTTCCTGGCGTTCCTGCGCCGGTTCGGAGAGTTGATGTTCACCGAAGGCGAGACGCCTGTTCCCGACTGTCCGGATCTGAACGTCATCAGCAACGTCGGCCGCTCCACGCCGCCGAAGTCCACGTTCCACGTCGACACCACCTACATTCCGAATCCACCCGCCTACACTGCGTTACGCGCGGTCGAAGTTCCCGCGGCCGGAGGCAGTACGTTGTTCAGCGACCAGTACGCCGCATACGAGACGCTTCCAGCGGAAGTGAAGGAGCATTTGACCGGGCGCACGGTGACGCACAGAGTGACCGGCGTGGCGTCGGATTCCGATTCTTCCGCCGACCATCCCCTCTTCGCCGTTCACCCGATATCCGGACGCACCGCACTGTCGCTGTCCGCGCCCGCTCGCTGTGTCGCGATCAGCGGACTGACCGAAGACGAAGCACGAGACACCGTTCGCTACCTCGTGGAGCATTCCACGAGGGAGGACAACCTGCTGCGGCACAACTGGTCCCCCGACGACATAGTGATGTGGGACAACAGGTGTGTGATGCACCGCGCCGATCACAGCGGGGTGGTCGGTAACCGGGTGATGCACCGCGGGATGGTGGCGAGCACCCACCCGACTGCCTCCGTGTGACCGATGACTCAAAGATTTGCCGCCGCGGCGAACGCCCGGAGAATCGAGTCATGACTTCCCCCTTGGCGATCAGCCGCGAAACAGCCGTCGGCGCCGAAGCTCGTCTGTCCTGGATCCTGTCCGGACTGGCAGGCATGGTGGGTGCGGTCGCGTTCCTGCATTCCGCCGGCTACTTCGTGACATTCATGACCGGCAACACCGAACGAGCCGTCGTCGGACACTTCGGCCATCCGGAGGGCAAGGAGGTGGCACCTGGGGCGTCACCCTGGGCCGCGTTGGCCCTCATGGCCGCGTTTCTCGGCGGCGTGATCGTCTCGTCGATCTGTCGGCGCCGCTACTGGTCCAACCACCCCCATGGAGCGACGGTGTTGACCACCGTTGCGCTGGGAGCGGCGGGTCTGATCGACATCGCTGTCTCCGGGTGGTCGTCGGCAAACGTGAACTTCTACCCGATCCTCCTCGTCGCCTTCGCGCTGGGCGCGTTGAACACCGCATTCACGAAGAAGGAGGAGACGTACATCCCGCTCACTTACGTCACCGGAACGGTGGTCAAGCTCGGCCAGGGAATCGAGCGTCACCTCTTCGGCGGCGGAACACACTACGACTGGCTCTGCTACGCAACGCTTCTGGGCTCCTTCGCGGCGGGAGGTGCTGTCGGTGCGTTCATCGGCGTCGTGATCACCGGGCCGCAGGTGCTACTGCTCACTGCGCTCATCAGCTTCGGTGCAACGATCTTCACGTTCACCCACACCGAACGGAACTCGTTGCTCGGCTGATCGGTGGCTGATCGGCTAATCGGTGACCATCGGGGATGCGCCGACGATCGTGCGCAGCATTCGGTCGACGACGGGACGTGGCAGCCGCGATCCGATCAGCACCTGCCTCCCCACGAGACCCTCGATCATGACGACGAGCATCTCCGCATCCCCCTGGGAGTCTTCGGATTCCAACGACGCGACTATCCACTGGGTGTACGCGACGAACGCGGCCCGCTGAGAGTCGAACAGATCGCGGATTTCCCGATCATGTTGCGCTTCACCGAGCAAGATGCTGCGCGCGATCACTCTTTTCGTTGCTTCTCCGGTGGTCATCGCCTCGATGAAGTCGATGATGCGGTTCACGACGATGTCCACGGTGAGTGGTTTGACGTCGACCAGACCACCGAAGGTCGCGCCGGCAGTGTCGTAGTCGCGGGCGAACAACAGCTCGAGCGCCAGGTGCAACAGTCGTCCGCGAGTGGGCGCGTGGTAGTTGACCGACCCGGGGCTCAATCCTGCTGCAGCGTCGACCGCCCGGTGCGTCAAGCCGCGAAAACCTTGCGTTGCCAACACTTCGATTGCTGCCGCGGCGATTTCGTCGCGCCGACGCACTCTCGACTCGTCGTCCTTGGGACGGGCAGGACTCATACCACGGAGTCTAGTGCCCCACCATTGACAGTTGCCGAAGTCACGTCATAGTCTCAACCGATGTTGAGGAACCCCGCCCGATGAGCCGCGGCCCGTCGCGACGACAAATGATGGTGGGTGCCGCCGCGGCTGCAGCCACGGCTGTGTTCGGCCCCGCGGCACGAGCGGCCGCAACTCCCGGCACCGGTTCGAGTGAAGACTGCGGCGAGCGGTACCAGGGCTACCGCGACATCGACCGAGGACGGCCCTATGCCCATTTCTTCGCCGCACGGACGACACCGGCACCGGCCGTCGTGACCGACGCAGTCGGGGGGCCGCCGATAGCGCCCGAGTGGGTCCCGCACTTCGATTCCATCACAACCGATCTCGCGCCGACGGGATATTCGGCGATCGAAACCGGCTACGGACGACGCGCCGACGGCATGACGTTCGTGGCGGTGCGCACCGCGATGCCCCGGGTCACGGCAGCGATGTGGGATTGGTGGTTCGGTTGGCATTCCGCCGAGGCGGCCCGCTACAAACTGTGGCACCCCGATGCCCACCTCCACGCCGCGCTCGCCGAGGACCGCACGGTCCACGCGATTCAGGACAGGGCGAAGTACATCGGCAACACATCGTTCGTGGACGAGTACGTCGGCCCGAAGCTTCAGCAGCTGGGTATCGGCTTCCGTGACCCTGTTGCACACGGTTTCGACGTTCCCGCAGACCAGACGGTCGTCTTCGGCCGAGTGGGAAGTTCCATCGCACCGGTGGATCTGGGCTGGCTCGCCCATCAGGTTCGGCCGGTACAGGGCGGTGCCGAGATGCGCAGCCGCTTCTATCTGAACCTACGAGGATTGCACGTTCCCGATCCGAAGCAGGCCGTGTGCGCAGTTCGCCGGGGTACGTCCGTGGATCCGAGCGACCTCGTTCTCGGACTCGACCTCGCCCGAGATCTGCTGCTGCACTGCGGACAGGAGATGAACCACCTCGCAGGGTTTCTGCCGGAGCTGCACGCAGAGTTCGGCGGTTGATCCGTCCACGAGGGGCAGCTAGTGACCCAAGAAGACTTTCGCCAGCACGATGAGCGCCGCGACGACGGCAGTGGCAAGCCCGATCACCAGGGCCCGAAACGTCGGACGGTTCCCGCGAACTCGTTCCGTGACAATCGGTATGGTGGCGATTCGTACGACGATCACCGCACCGGCCAGCAGTTCGGCCCATTGTGCCGGAAGCACCGACAGCCACCCGAGCGCCAGCATCGCCGCCGGAAACGTCCCGGAGCTCAGAATGGGGACGGCATCCCGGAATTCCTCGATGGCCTCGAACGTGCGCTGTTCGTCCGTCGCATCACCGTGCGCCTCCGGTATCTGGCTCCCGGCGACGAAATCGGCGAATACATGCGCGAGAAAAGTCGTTGCCGCAGTGGCCGCTACGAGAACAGCCGCCGTCCCGTGCCCGATGGAACTCGGCGTGGAGGCGGCAACCGCGGCGAGGACCAGGATGTTGCCGTAGATGTACGCCGAGAGCCTCCTGGCCGCCCGAACGGGCGTCAAGGGGCCGTCGGACCGGGTGACCAACCGACGGTAGAGATGGGTGCCACCGGGGCGGTGTCCGGGATCGGTCATGGTGCAGATCGTCGCACGTCGCCGGCGATCGGTCGACGAATCATCCCTGCTGGTCGGCCAACCACTGCCGAATATCGTCCGTGACGGGCTCGACCATGTCGTCGTACTCGTGATGTTCGCCGACGAACGCGGCCACCAACGGACAGATCGGGACGGCGTGCTTGTTCTCGGAACGCGTCGCGTCGAGCGCGTGTCGAACGACGATCGTGGCCAGACCACGTCCGCCGTAGGCCGCATCCACTTCGGTGTGGAAGAAGACGCGCCTGCCCTGCTCGTCGTCGGCGAACTCGGTGAAGCCGACCTGCGTGCCCTCGACCGAAATCGTGAACCTGTCCGCCTGCTGGGCGATCTCGACCTCGGCACCGGTTTTGTCGACCGTCATCGACGCTCCCCTTCTCTCGATGGCACGCCCCAGTCGGTTGGGTACGCGGTCGGGTCAGCCTACCCAGCTGTATACCGAAACCCAGTCCAGCAACAGATGCCCGTTGCTGTTTCCGGTGCCGTTGGTCTCGGTCTGCAGTTCCCAGCGCATCGGACCCGAGGGAACCCACTTGGTGCTGTCCAGAACCACGGTGTCGTCGAGGATGTAGCGAACGCGACCCGGGGACCATTCGATGGTGTACGTGTGCCAATCGGTGAAGTTCGCGCCGATGTTCCGAGCGACGTCCTGGCAGCCGCCGACGCACGAACCGGCACCCGAGTAGTGATGGAATCCGCCGACCTGCCCCGCGAGACTTCCTTCGGGAAAGTCCATTTCGCCGTCCGCAGGCCATCTTTCGGACTGCGGCCACAGCAGCCATGCAACGTAGTACTCGGCCAGAGTTGCCGAGTCGACCTTGAATCGCGCTGTGTATCGTCCGTATGTCTGGTTCTGCCCTGCCGCGTTGATCACCGGCGAGACGCTGGCACCGGCCGGGACACCGTCGACATTGTGCAATCCGTAATCGAGCAGGCCGTCGTGCGTGGACAGCACGGCGTCCGCTCGGTACGGGCGCTTCTGATAGGTGTCCTTGTAGCACTTGGGGTACGTACGCCACTGCTGATTCTGAGCACCGACGTAGACGATCTTGGTGGGATCGCAGTCGTTGGCCCAACTGCCGACGGCGGAAGGCTTCGCGAAGTCGTCGACGAAGATCTGCTTCCAACCGGGTAGGTCGCCCACCGGCGCTGCCACCCCGCTGGGAGTGGTGGACGGAGTGGTCGGTGGCGTCGTGGGGGGTGGCGTCGTGGGCGGTGTCGTCGGAAACGGCGTGGTCGCGGTGATCCACTTCTGAGCAGCAGAGCCGTTGCATTTCGCCAACACCGGTCGGTTTCCGTTGACCTCACGCGAATTCTGAATGCACAGGCCGGTCTTCTGCAGCAACGAGATCGAGCCGTCCCCCCGGATCGACCATTGCTGCGCGGGCTTGCCGTTGCACGCCCACGTCGTCAACGCGACGCCGGCCGCCGCATAGCCCGATGCCGGCGACAAGCATCGGCCCTGCACTCGAATCGTGGCGTCCTCGGTACCGGTCCACGTCTGCGCGCCGGTACCGTTGCAATCCCAGATCTGGACGGGATTGTTCTGTCCGGTGAGACCGCCCTTGTTGTCCAAGCAGAACCCTGCGGGCGTCTTGATCTGTCCCGAGGTGGCGGCGGCGGCCTGCGGCGCGTGAACTACGAAAGCCGAAAGTAATACGGTGGTTCCGAGCGTCACCAGGGAACGCTTCAGAACAGCACGGCCCGAAACAGTCATGGTTTCATCCTTCGAGAGACCGAACATCGCATTGGATACACGGCGGATAAATACAATTGATTACCGGCATCTCGAATCATAGGGATGATTCAGACATTGCGCAGTGAATTCGCATTCACCCTGAAACGCCTGCTCAGAGGCGTAATTCAAAGAAATACGACCGGTACGAATTAGCGATTAAATATTAAACTAGTTGCTCCGGATCGAAAATCTCTGCACGCGAATCGAAATGTCGAGCAAATCATGCATTTGGACTTTTTGGGACGTCATATCGATCATTTCGCTGGCAAACGAGCACATCGCCAGCCCCGTGCAGGATCCGGCGCGGCAATTCGAGGGACGGTGCGCACAGCATCGCGGCTTCCCGAGCACCGGGTCCGGAAAGCGGCACCGAACACCCTCTGTACGGTGGAGCGAAGGACCTCGACCGCGCATCACAAGGGAAAGGAACTTCATGGATCGGCCACAGAGGCTGGAGAAAGACCCGAACAAAGGCTTCGTAGCGCTGCTGGGCTGGAGTTTGGCCGCAGTGGAAGCCCTGGACGCGTTCGATCGACGCTACGTCGTCGTCGCGCCCGAGTGGGCCGAGGCGTACTGCACCGAGCATGACATTCCGTACCTACCGTGGAACTTCGAGCGACTCAACGACAGGTCGCTCGAGATCGCGGAGACTCTCCGAGACAAAGGCGTCGATGTCGCGATACCGCTGTACGAGGAGACAGTCGAGTGGGCCGGTGCCATCAATTCCGTGCTGCTGGGCAATCCGAGGTTGTTCGGCCAGGCGATGCTGCTCCGAGACAAGGCACTGATGAAGCGCCGCGCACAGCTCGGTGGCATTCGTGTCGGCATCTTCGAGGAAGCACACGATCGTGAGGACGTCATCCGCTTTCTGCGTCGGGTGAACCAGACGCTGCTCAAACTCGACGGTGACCCGAACGACCCCATCCACCTCAAGGCCTTCGACAAGGCAGGATGCCTGGGCCACCGCGTAATTCGGACTCCCGACGAAGTCGACTCCATCCCGGACGAGGAGTTCCCGGTACTGATGGAGTCGCATCTCGACGGCTGGGAGTTCGCCGTCGAGGCGTGGATCCACAACGGAAAGATCAAGTTCCTCAACATCTCCGAGTACGTCACTCTCGGGTATTCGGTGTTCGTCCCCGCCACGCCGGAGCTCGAGAAGTACCGCGAGCAGATTACGGTCCAGATCGAGAAGCTCATCAAGGCGTTCGACATCGAGTTCGGGTTCATCCATCCGGAGTACTTCGTCACCAGCGACGGAGAGATGTACTTCGGCGAGGTTGCCTACCGCCCACCAGGTTTCAAGGTGTTCGAGCTCCTCGAGCGGGCGTACGGCTTCAACGCTTACCAGGGCCTGGCTCTCGCCTTCGACCCGAAGACCACCGAAGAAGAGATCGACGCCTTCTTCCCGCGCGAGGTGGTCGATGCCACCGGTCACGCGGGATGCTTCGGTGTGTACCCACGGCGACGCGTCGTCAGCGATCTCGTCATCCCCGACGTGACCGCCGACGACGACTACTACGAGACCAACGACCTGTCGGCACCGGTCGAGGAAACCGTCACCAAGAGAACGGCTTTCGGTACCCACTGGGGCTTGCTGTACTTCTTCGGCGATGATCCGTACCGGATGCGCGACCTGCTCAAGCAACAGGAAGAACTGGACTTCTACGTGTGAAGCAGCAACTCGGCAACGACCACGAACCCACGACGCAGACGATGAACGACGCTGCACCGATCGACAAGGCTCTGGTGTCGCGGCTGGCGCAACTCGATCACGCCGTCGACGCGCTGGCCGCCGCACCGGAGTTCAGCAAGAGCACCAAGGTGCGACGGGTTCTGGATTCTGTGCACCGAGTGTTGTTGCAGCCCGGCGGTTGTGGCGCGGTACGCGAACGCGCCGCGGTGCTGGAGAACGCCGGGCTGTTCGCCGGTACGGACTGGGCGCAGCCGGACATTCTCGTTCCCGCGTTCGTGGGTCCGAGCCTGCGCAGTGGCAACGACGACACCGTGGTTCTCGAAGCAGCCAGCGAGTTGCGGATGGTCGCGATCGTCGCCGGTGAGTACGAGCATCCCGCAGTGACAGCTGACGATGCGCGACGCTTCCTCTCCCAGGTACTCGCCCTGAACCTCGAGGTGTTGTTCACCCCGCCCTCGGAATCGGAACGAGTCCGTTCGGGTCGGACAGCACATCTGATCCGCGATCTCTTCGGCTACGTTGCCGGGGAAATCTGCTACGACAGTGTGCTGGACGAATTGCTCGAAGAGATCTGGCGGATTCTGCGTCAGCGTCCGATCCAGGTCGACACCATCAAGTCCATGGTCACGCGCATTGCGATCTATCGCGACGACCCGACCGTCGATCTCGGCACGTCCGGTCAGGGACTCGATCGGTTGACCACGGCGTTGTTCGGCACCACGGACGCGTGCCGCGAGGACCCGGGCGTGGAGGTCTACCGGAACCGGCTCGAGGCCATGGACGTCGAGGCACTGCAGTTCGAGGCCCGCGGTTTCGCCCGGGCGATGCACGACACCGGTCTCGTTTCGCCGTACCACGCCACACTCACGCAATATCTCGTCGACCACTACTCGTATGTCCTGCCCGAGGCCTTGGGGCTGTCCGACACCGGGCGTACGTGCCTCACTCGCTACCCGGAATTGGTCCACCGTCTGATCGAAGAAACCGTGTATCCCGAGACGGCGCAAAGTCTCTACGGATTGGCACTGCTCCTCGACCGCGGAATCCTGCATCAGCCGCCGATCGTGCCGTCCCTGTGGCGTCAACTATCGCTCACTCTCGCGCCCGCAGTGCGAGAACGCTTGATCACCACTTTCGGTCCGGTTCCGGCACCGGAGTCGCGATTGCTCGGTGGGTTGCTCTCCATGCTCGGTCAACCGCTCGGTGTCGGCCAGGGCGACAATCCCACGTGCCAGTCGGCGCGCGCGCTGTCGATGTGGGCGTACAACGATCCCGACTACCTGCTGCAGATGGTGGTGTGGGCGGCACGAGACGAAGAGATCGTCATGCACTTCGAGGGCCAGTCGATCTCGTCCGTCGACAGCGAAAGTGGTGTCGCGACCTCGGATCCGGTCGATCTGGACCCGGCATCGCTCATTCTGGTTCCGCACCTGGACCGGATCTACGCCGAGATGGTCCGACGCTGCGCCGACAGACCGGGCGATCCGCATCGCTGGGTCAATCCCGAATTCCACGGGTGGTGGTCGGCCCGCGAGTTCCATATCGACGTGGACGTCGCGACCGGAAATCTGGTCGATCTCGATGGTTTCCTGCGGCAGTTCCATGCCGCTTATCACCCCGAGTACAACGGCCATCAGCCGCTGATCCACCCGCAACCCGCCGGGGTGGCCGTAACCGACAGCGCTGCACGGTATGTGGGGTGGCACGCCATCGCCATTCTGCGGGTTGCCCCCGATCCCGACGGCGTCATGCGGGTCTACTTCTTCAATCCCAACAACGACAGTGGGCAGGATTGGGGTGACGGAGTCGTCGTCGGAACGGCAGGGAACGGCGAACGCGCGGGCGAAGGCTCGCTACCGTTCGAGCAATTCGCGTCTCGCCTGTACATCTTCCACACGGACCCGTTGGAAAAGGGTGAGCCGGAGAAGATTCCGAACGCGGACATCGACACGATCGTCGGTTACATCGAACGCAGTTGGGGTGCCGAGCGCTCGGCGCGGGCCGCGTATCAGCCGTTCCAGGAGTAGACCGAGACCCAGTCCAGGATCAGATTGCCCTCGCTGTTTCCGTCTCCCTTGGTTTCGGTCTGCAGCTCCCATCGCATCGGCGTGGACGGCACGAAGTCGGTCGAGTCCAACACGACCGTGTCGTCGAGGAGGTACCGGATCCTTCCCGGTGACCATTCCATGGTGTAGGTGTGCCAGTCGGTGAACTGCGCGCCGATGTCGAGGGCAGGCGTTTTGCACCCGTCGGCGCACGAGCCTTCGCCCGAGAAATGATGGAACCCACCGACGTTGCCCGACAGCGCACCTTCCGGGAAATCGAACTCGCCGTCGTACGGCCAATTCTCGGATTGCGGCCAGAGCAACCATGCCGCGTAGTACTCGGACAGATCCGGTGAATCGACTTTCAGACGCGCCGAATATCGTCCGTACGTCTGATACTGGTCGGCACCGATCAGTGGGGAGATACTCGCTCCGGCCGGAACGCCGTCGACCTGACCGAGGTGGTACTGCAGAGCGCCGTCGGCAGTGGACAGCACTGCATCGGGCCGATACGGCCGCTTGTCGTAGGTGTCGGGATAGCACGACGGATACGTGCGCCACTGCTGGCCCTCGGCTCCGGTGTAGACGACCTTCGAGGGGTCGCATTGATTGGACCAACTGCCGGTGGCGGACGGGGCGGTGAACTCGTCGACGAATATCTGCTTCCAGCCGGGAATATCCCCGGTGGGTGCAGCAATTCCGCCGGGGTTGTCGGCGGTGGGTTCCGCGGCCGCTACCGGTGTCCATGTCTGCACCGACGAGCCGTCGCATTCGGCCAGCACGGCCACACGCCCAGAGGTCTGCCGTGCGTCGTCCGCGAGACAGAGGCCGGTGCCCGTCAGAGCGATCGCACCGGATTCGCCCGCCGTCCAACCGGCGACCCCACTGTCGTCGCAACTACCGAGGACAACAGGTACACCGGCTGCGGTCTCGCTGTTCTTCGGCACCAGGCACTGCGATTGCGACCGAACCGTGCCGTCGGCCTCGGCGACTACTTGCTGCGCCGGCGTTCCGTTGCACGTCGCGAGACGGATGGTGTCGGTGTCACTTCCATCGAGGCAGAGCTTGTCGGGAGACTCGATCTGCCCGGTGAAGGTCACTGCAGACGGTGTCGCCGTGTCCGTGGTCCCGGAGAACGCGCCGCAGCCCACGACGAGTACGGACACGATCGCCAGCGTCCCCGAGGCGGCAAGAGTCCTCCCCGTGCGGCAACCGCTACCCCACCGACCGAGACGCGAACGTGCACGAACAATCCGCATCGGGGTCGTCCCCATCGTTGCCTCCAAAGTGACGATCCGTCCCAGCCGAGGGTACAGATCGTCAGCAGGAGCAACTTTCGAGAAGCTTACGGAGCGAGATCAGTCCTTCTTGTCGAGCGATTCGGGCTTGTGCACTGCGTCCTTTCCGGACTTGTCACTTTCGACGCGGTACTGCGGGTCGTCTTTCGAGGCTTTGACCTTGCGGCCGGCGGCTTCGGTCTCGGAGGTGATCTTCTCCTGCACCGTTCCCTCGGTGGTAGTTCCGTGGGTCTGCCATTCGACCTTGTCGCCCTTGTGCAAATCGTCCTTCGACATGTTCCGGTGATCCCTTCGTCGGTGGTCTGTCCATCGACACTTACCCACGAGCGCGTCGGCGCAATCAGCTGGATCCCAGAGCCGGAGCCAGTGTGGTGAACCAGGCCTCTCGCAACTGGTCCTCGAACAGCGGCCAGGTATGCGCACCTTCGTCGCGCATGGATACCGTCGCCGGAACGTCGGCCCGACGCAGGGCGTCGACGAAGATGGATGTGCAGTAGTTGACCATCGCTTCGACCGCCATGCCGCCGAACGGCGGAACGGCACCGTCGGGAATGCGATCCACGGCGCCGGGCGCACCGCGTGACGAGCTCACGTACACCGCCGTTCCACGAAGTCGTTCGACATTGAGCGACGGGTCGTGGTCTCGCCATCCCTGACTTCCCGGCAACCCCCACATGTTGAACGGGTTGTTGAGTCCGCCGGCGATCATGGCCGAGATGCCTGCGGTGGCAAGCGGATTGGACGGTGCCGGGCATCCGCTGAACGACGCGGCCGCGTCGAACACGTCGGGAGCCTGGATCGCCAGATCCAACGCCGGGCCACCGCTCATCGACAGCCCCGCGACGCCGCGCTTGCCCGTCGAGCCGTAGGCGGCGTCCACGGCCGCGGGTAGTTCACGGCTCAGATAGGTCTGCCAGAGGTTTGTCCCCAGCACCGGATCGGTTGTCTGCCAATCGGTGTAGAAGCTGAACCGACCGCCGATCGGTGCGACGACGGTGACGTTCTTGTCGAGAAAGAACTGTTCGACGCCGGAGTTGTTGAGCCAGCCGACCCCGTCCTCGTTGCCGAGGGCACCGTTGAGCAGAACCAGCGTGGGAGCGGGCCCACCTCCGGGCGAGTGCAGCACCTCGTTGGAGATGACCCGATTCATGGACGGAGAGAACACGTTCAGCACCGCGCGCGTTGCCGACACCTGGTGGATTCCGACGGCCCCGACTGCCGCATCGGCCGATCCGGTCGTGCCCGGCAGCGCCTGCGCCGGGTTTCCGGCCAACACTATCGACGCCAGTACGGCCGCCGTCACCACCGCGGTGGATCGAGTCAGCTTCTTTCTCATCTGTCCCACAGGCAACATCAGCACCATACGAGGGTTGCACGAATTCCGCTTTCGACCGCTAACGATCCGATTACAAAACCGCCCGGTCCGTTCGCTGTTTCCCGATAACTCTACGAACCTGCGGTACGAATTCGAGTGGCGCGCAGCGTCAGATGATGCCGCTCGGCCACCGAGGACGCCGACTCGGCCGCCCGCACGAACAGCTCGGCCGCCAACCGGAGATCGCCGGCCTTCTCGTGCAGATGCGCAGCCACCGCGTGGTACCGCGGTACTGCGGAATCGACGGCGGCGAGCGCCGCGAGTCCGGCGGCCGGGCCGTCCGCTTCCCCCACCGCGACAGCTCTGTTGAGCCGTACTACCGGACTGTCGGTGATCGCGAGCAACTCGTCGTACCACTCGACGATCTGTACCCAGTCCGTGTCCTCGACCCGTTGTGCATCGGCATGCAGGGCGGCAATGGCGGCTTGTATCTGGAACTCGCCCAGCCGATCCCGAGCGAGCGCCGCCTGCAGAATCCGAACTCCCTCGGCTATCGAGACGGTGTCCCAGCTCGACCGATCCTGCTCGGCCAAGGGAATCAGCCGGCCGTCGGATCCGGTTCTCGCAGCGCGCCGGGCGTGGTGCAACACCATCAACGCCAACAGTCCAGCGGTCTCCGCGTCGTCGGACAGGGTCGCGAGCTGCCTCGTCAACCTGATCGCCTCGGCCGCGAGATCGACGTCGCCGGTATACCCCTCGTTGAACACCAGGTACAGCACCCGCCGAACCGTCGAGAGGTCACCCGGAGCGTCGAAACGGACGTCACGCACCGCCCGTTTGGCTCGGCTGATGCGCTGGGCCATGGTTTTCTCCGGCAGCAGATACGCCTGCGCAATCTGCCGCGTCGTCAGACCCCCGACTGCACGCAACGTCAGCGCTACCGCTGCTGCGGGTGTCAGCACCGGGTGCGCGCAGAGGAAGAACAACTGCAGTGTGTCGTCGACGCCATGGACACTGCCCGGTTCCGGCTCGGCCGCAACCCGGTTCTCTCGATCCCGTCGAGCCTTCTCCGACCGCTGGGAGTCGAGAAATTTGCGCCACGCCACGGTGACGAGCCACCCCTTCGGGTCGGACGGCGCGTCACCCGCCCCTGCCGACGCTCCCCACACCGAGGCCGCCTGCACCAACGCCTCCTGGACGGCGTCCTCGGCCGCCGCGAAATCTGCTCCACGGTGGACGAGGACGCCGATCACGGACGGAGTCAGCATCCGCAGCGCGTGAGGATCCACGAGTGCCGTCACTCGTCGATCGTGGCGGGGGCCTCCATGAACGGACGTAGCTCGAGCCATTCGCCGATCGGCTCACCACCGGCACCGGGTGCTGCCGAGAGCTGCCCCGCGAGTTCGAGTGCGCGGTCGTAGGACTCGACGTCGATGACCATCCAACCTGCGATCAAGTCCTTGGTCTCCGCGAACGGACCGTCGGTGACCGGGGGCTTTCCGGCCCCGTCCGACCGCACCCACGTTCCCTCGGGGGCCAGGGCCTGCGCGTCGACGAACTCGCCCGTCTTCTCGAGCTCGGCGGCGAAGTCTTGCATGAACTGGATATGGTCGTGCACTTCGGCCGGGGTCCACCGGTCCATCGGAATCCAGCCGGCAGGCTCGGGGGCCCCGCGGTAATGCTTGAGCATGAGGTACTTGGCCATGATGTCTCCTAGCGTCGGATGCAGTCATTCTTTCTGCATTCGCCCCTGGGACGGAGCCGGTCGGCCGATATCTACATACTCGACCGAGAAACTTCACCGCATCGTGCGTCCGACCGAACCGAGCATCTGGGTTGCCTCGACCACGCGTGCTGCCATGGCCGACTCGGCCGGCTTGCCCCACGATCGGGGGTCGTAGGCCTTCTTGTTGCCGTACTCGCCGTCGATCTTGAGAACCTGGTCGTACTTGCCGATCATGTGGCCCGCGATGGACCTGGTGAACGCATACTGGGTGTCGGTGTCGATGTTCATCTTGATCACCCCGCTCGCCACTGCCGACGCGATATCGGCGGCACTCGAGCCCGATCCACCGTGGAAGACCAGATCGAACGGCTTGTCCTTTCCGGTTTCGGCACCGACGACCGACTGGATCTCGTCGAGAATCTCGGGACGTAGATGTACCGAGTCCGGGTTGTAGACACCGTGGACATTGCCGAAAGTCAGCGCCGTCATGTAGCGACCACGCTCGCCTGCACCGAGCGCGGCGATCGTGGCGCGGGCGTCGTCGACGGTGGAGTACAGCTGCTCGTTGATCTCGTGAGACACCCCGTCTTCTTCCCCGCCGATCACTCCCACCTCGATCTCGAGAATGGTGTCGGCCTGGACCGACAGATCGAGCAGTTCCCGTGCGATACGCAGGTTCTCGTCGAGCGGCACAGCGGAGCCGTCCCACATGTGTGATTGGTACAGCGGTGCCAGGCCGCGCGAGCGCCGTTCGATCGCGTCGGACAGCAGTGGGCGCACCCAATCGTCGAGGTTCTCGGCGGGGCAGTGATCGGTGTGCAGGGCCACCGAGATCGAATAGTGCTGCGCCACTTCGTGGGCGTACTGCGCGAGCGCCTTGGAGCCGGCGAAGCGGTTCTGCACGGCATTGCCGGACAGGTACAGCGCGGTGCCGACCGACACCTGGATGATGCCGTCGCTCTCGGCTTCGGCGAATCCCTGCAGCGCCGCGTTGAGGGTCTGTGAGCTGGTGACGTTGATCGACGGGTACGCGAACCCGCCCTCCTTCGCGCGGTCCAACATGGCGACGTACTGTTCCGGACTGGCAATCGGCATGGGCTGTTCTCTCTTTCGGGTGCGGCTGGTCTTCAGCGTGCTGCTGCAGCGCAGCCGCACGAATTGCGGTGGGTGAACGTAGTCGGTACCGAAATGGACCTCGGCGCGTCGTCACGGCCTTCGATTCGACCGATCAACAGGTCGGCGGCGGTTCTGCCGATGGTCTGCACG
This sequence comes from Rhodococcus sp. 06-1460-1B, assembly GCF_002258475.1. Classification (NCBI taxonomy): domain Bacteria; kingdom Bacillati; phylum Actinomycetota; class Actinomycetes; order Mycobacteriales; family Nocardiaceae; genus Rhodococcus; species Rhodococcus sp. 06-1460-1B. The sequence continues at coordinate 221,669 of NZ_NOYS01000004.1, read as the reverse complement.
TCCTGCGCGGCGGCCGTCAGGCGCGGCTCGAACAGATCGGACCACTCGAAATCGTCGTAGCACACGAACGCCAGGTCGTCGGGGATCGACAAACCAAGCGCGCGAACCGCTTTGAGGGAACCGATGGTCATCGAGTTGTTCATCGACACCAATGCCGAAGGCCGGTCCGCGCCCGTCAGCAGTCGACGTACCTCCGTCTCGGCCACCTCGACGTTGGACCTTCCCTCGAGGATCAACCGAGGGTCGAGTTCGATTCCCCGGTCGGCGAGCGCCCTGGCATAACCTGCGAAACGCTCTGTGGTGGACGAGATTCCCTCGATGCCGCGGACGATCGCAATTCGCTCGTGACCGGCGTCGAGCAGATGGGCCGTCAGCTCGTACGCGGATTGCTCGTTCTCCGGGCCCACCTGATCGCACGGAATATCCAGCATACGGTCGATCAGCACGAGAGGTGTTCCGCTGCGCATGATCTCGGGAATCGTCGACTCCTCCGAGCCGGCCGCAGGCGCAAGGATCATGCCGTCGACCTGACGGTCCAGCAGAGAATCGGTGACGCGCCGCTCCGACGTCGGCTCGTCGTGCGAGTCACCGAGAATCAACACGTAGCCGGCCTCCGACAACCGCTGCTCGACGGCATAGACGAGGCTGCCGAAGTACGGATTGGTCAGCGCCGCGATCGACAGTCCCACCGTGTGGGTTCGACCGGCCGCGAGAGAACGCGCCACGACGTTACGCCGGTATCCGATCTCGACGATGGCAGCGTCGACGCGTTGCCGGGTCGCCGGGTTGACCTTACGAGTTCCGTTGAGCACGTGCGAGACCGTCGACACCGACACTCCGGCGATCCGAGCGACGTCGTCCATGGTGGGCATGTCAGTCGTCTCCGTGGGTATCGGACGCCGGCGGTCTCATGTCAATCGCAGGATTCGATCGGCGCGCTGGGCGGTCGACCCGATGAGCTCGGCGTTGCGTTCATCCGAACCCAATGCCCAGAACTGCGCTTCCTCGGGTGATTTCCCGTACGCCTCGTGCCGCGCGACGAGACGCTCGTGCCGAACGGCCGTGTGCGGAGCCAGGAACCACACCTCGTCGATCATCTCCCGTGCAGCAGGCCATGCGTCGGATTGCATCAGCAGGTAGTTGCCCTCGGTGATCACCAGCGGAACGTCCGACGGGACCGGTACGGCGGACCCGATCGATTCCTCGATCTCTCGCCTGAACTTCGGTGCGTACACCAGCGGATCGCCGGGGCGTTGATCGTGAATCGCGGCGACGAGACGCGCATAGCCGCCGTCGTCGAAGGTATCGTGTGCGCCCTTGCGATCGAGCCGGCCCAGTTCGATCAACACCTCGTTGGCCAGGTGGAATCCGTCCATCGGAACCAGCACCGAAAGCTCGGGGCCCAGTGCATCCACCAACTGCTGTGCCACGGTCGACTTTCCGGCACCCGGTGCACCGGTCAGGCCGAGTATGTGCCGCTCTCCCGGCACGGCGAGCCGCCCGGCCAGCTCCACGAGTTCGTCGAGGGATGCTTCCTGCACCTGTCGGTCATTGCTCACTGTTGTCGCTTTCGAGTACGTGGGTGGGAAGTTCGCGTAGCCACGCTCTGGGGCCGATGACCGAACAGCGCAGCGCCGCAACGCGAGCCGACCGTCGGATACGCTCCTGCACGGAGCCGGACTGCGTCGAGTAGTACGCGTACGCACCGTGGAAGACGTCGCCGGCTCCCAGTGTATCGACCACGGTGACCGCCTCGACGGCCACGGAGCCGGAGTTGCCCTCGGACCAGAATTCGACGGGCTCTCCGCCGTGGGTGGTGACAACCGTGCGTACGCCCGAGCGCACCAACGTCGCCGCGGTGGCAGCTGTGTCCGACGCTCCGGGCGTGCGAAAGTCCGCTGAGCACACCATGTCCGTGACGAACGGAATCAGCTCGCTCATCACGGGTTTCCAGCGTCCGGCGTCGACGACCGACGTGGTATCCCGCGCCGCCGCATGTTCCACGGCGGCGCGGGCGATCAGGGGGTGGTGGCCGTCGACGAGTACGACGTCGGCACCGGCGAGCACGGCATCGAGATCGTTCGGCGGCGCGGCGTCGGAGTGCACGGCGTCGGCCGAGACGACCGACCGGTCTCCCGTCGACTCGATCACTGTCACGGCCGACACTGGTACAGCTCTCACGGTGCCCGCGATCGAGTCGATCACGCGCACATCGCATTCCGCAAGTTCTGCCTTGATCAAGACAGCCACCGGATCGTCCCCGAGCGCAGTGACGAGAACGGCCGTACCACCCAGTGCGGCGAACGTGACGGCGGCGTTGGCGGCAGGACCGCCGGCCGCAACGAACTGCGCGTTCGACGTGATCTTCTGGTTCGACGCCGGCGGCGACGACACTCGATGAATCACATCGAGTGTCGCCAGCCCGACGAAAACGCCGACCGGGCGAGACGCATCAGAGGCCGGCGCGTTCCTCATCGGTCGGCTCCTCCGCGCCGGTCATGAGCGCGACGACCTCGGACATGGTGCGCTTCTTCGGATCCACGACGCCTGCGCGTTTGCCTAGGCGGTGGATGTGGATGCGGTCGGCGACCTCGAACACGTGCGGCATGTCGTGGCTGATGAGCACCACGGGTATCCCACGGTCGCGAATCGTTCGGATCAGGTCGATCACCATGCCCGATTCCCGCACGCCCAGAGCTGCGGTCGGCTCGTCCATGATGATCACACCGCGGCCGAATGCCGCTGCTCGAGCCACTGCGACGCCCTGACGCTGCCCACCGGACAACGTCTCGACGGCCTGGTTGACCGACTTGATCCCGATCTTGAGGTCCTGCAGATGCTTCGACGACTCGTCGCGCATTCTCGGCATGTCCAATCGCCGAAAGATGCTGCCGCTGATGCCTTTGCGCTTGATCTCGCGTCCGAGGTAGACATTCGATGCGATGTCGAGCGCAGGAATGACGGCCAGGTCCTGATAGACCGTCTCGATCCCGGCCGCCCGGGCGTCGCGGGTGTTCTTGAACGACACCGGCGAGCCGTTCATCAGGATCTCACCCGAGTCCGGTATGACTGCACCGGCCAAAGCCTTGATGAGACTGGACTTTCCGGCACCGTTGTCGCCGATCACTGCCAGTACCTCACCGGCCCGCAGCTCGAAATCCGCACCGTTGATGGCCGTCACGCTGCCGTAGGTCTTGACCAGACCACGTGCTTCCAGAGCGAGGGGGGCAGTCACTGTGACCTCCTGCGTGCGAATTGATCGACGGCCACCGCGACGATGACGAGAATGCCGGTCGCGACGTTCTGGTACAGGCTGTCGACGCCGGCCTGGGTGAGCCCGTTGCGCAGCACCCCGACGATCAGGGTTCCGATGAGAGTTCCGATGACGGTGCCGCGGCCACCGAACAGGCTGGTTCCACCGATGACGACCGCGGTGATCGTTTCGAGGTTGGCGTTCTGATAGGCGTTCGGGTCGGCATTGGGGATTCGTCCGAGCGCTGCCCATGCCGCGATCGCGGCGATGACACCGGTGACGATGTAGACCGAGAACAGCACGCGACCGGACTTGATGCCGGAGCGGTCCGAGGCCTGCGGGCTACCGCCCACCGCGTATATGTGCCTGCCCCAGGATGTTTGGGACAATGCGTACCACATCACGGCGTACACGAGCAGCATCACCACCACGCCGTAGGTGGTGGAAAAACTGCCGATTTTGAACGAGGTACCCAGCAGCGTCAGCGGTCCGCTCGGAACCTGGTAGGTCTCGGAGCCGGCCAGCAACCTGGTGGCTGCCTGGATCGCGGTGAACGTGCCGAGTGTGACGATGAACGGTGGCAGTCGCAGCATCGTCACCAAACCGCCGTTGATCGCGCCGAACGCCACGCACACGGCCAGTGTCGAGCCGAGCGCCACCACCGGGCCGTTGGCACCAGCGGTCTGCGCCATGACGATGGTGCCCATCACGGCCACCGCGCCGATCGACAGATCGATACCGGAGGTGAGGATGATGAGCGTCTGGCCGACGGCCAGAATGCCGACCACCACGGACTGCTGCAGAATCAGAGAAACGTTCTGCGGGTTGAGAAACGAGCTCGAAATCGAGCTGAACACGATGATGGCGATGACGAGCGCGGCCATGGGCCCGAGCAGCGGTTCACGCAGGATGGTTCCCACGTTGAACCGGCTCGGAGCCTTGGGAGGCGCGGCGGTATCGGTGCTCACGAATCAGTTCCTGGTCCTCGACGGATTTCTGCGATCAGCCCCAGCAATTCGCTTCGCCCCATGCGGTGTCCTGGGATTCGATTCCGGCAACAGGCTTGTCGGTGACCAGCTGAGAACCGGTGTCGTTGAAGCCACTGGGCTTGGTGCCGTCCTGGGCGAACTTGACCACCGCGTCGACGCCCTGCTCGGCCATCTTCGCCGGGAACTGCAGCACCGTCGCACCGATGATGCCGGACTTGACGTTCGCGATACCGGTGCAGCTACCGTCGATCGAGCCGATGGTGATCTGATCGGCGCGGCCTGCGGACTGAATCGCCTGGTAGGCACCCGCCGCGGCGGGCTCGTTGATCGTGTAGAGCGCATTGACGCCCGGTGCACGCTGCAGCAGGTTCTCCATGGCCGTCTGCGCCTTGGTCTGGTCGCCGTTGGTGTTTTCCTGGCCGACGATCTCGGGAGAGCTGTCGGTCAAGCCCATTCCTTCGAGGAAGCCGTCGTGACGGAACGTGTCGACGGTGCCGCCCGCGGTGCCGTCGAGCATGATGACCTGGGGCGCAGTGGTTCCCAACGTGCCCTTGACCCATTCGCCCTGGCTGACGCCTGCCGCCTTGTTGTCGGTGGCGAACGTCGCGTCCACCGCGTCCTCGGGATCGGTGGCCGTGTCGAGGGCGATGACGACGACGCCTGCGTCGCGTGCCTTCTTGATCGCGTCGAGGACTCCGGTGGAGGAGTTCGGGGTGATCAGAATGCCTTTGACACCCTGGCCGACCAGGTTCTCGATCGCCGCGACCTGACCCTCGTTGTCACCGTCGAATGCACCTGCGAGAGCGACCAATTCGGCTCCACTGGAGTCCGCCTTGGCCTGAGCTGCCTCACGAAGCTTCACGAAGTACGGATTGGAATCCGTCTTGGTGATGAGTCCGACCTTGACGCTGTCCGAATCCGAACCACTGCATGCAGTCAGTCCGAGTACGAGGGAACCGGCCATCAACGCGGTTCCGATCGTCAGCGTGGTCTTCCGACGGTGATTGAACATCTGGACTCCCTTGTCCTCGCTACGCAGGTCGCGTCGCTCGATTGCAGGAGCGTACGACCAATACAAGCGCTTGCGCATGCGCTTTCGCGAAATAAATCCGAAAAATGTTCCGACCGGCCGGCGACGTCTCGATTCAGCCCGATCAGCCCCAGTTCCCGCAAACGCGCGCGCGTTTGCCATCCGCGCGCGGAATAGTGCCCGATCGCCCCGCTATTCCGCGCGCATCCAACGAATGCGCGCGCATTTGCGGAGCCGATCAGTCCCCGCCCCGGTCTCCGCCGCCCCGGTCCTCGCAAACGCGCGCGCGTTTGCCATCCGCGCGCGGAATAGTGCCCAATCGCCCCGCTATTCCGCGCGCATCCAACGAATGCGCGCGCATTTGCGGAGCCGATCAGTCGCCTCGCGTGCTCGACGAGTCCTCGTCCACCACGGAATTCGGCTCGTCGTACGTGACGGTGATGTCTTGGAATCCCTTGTTACGCTGCGCTTCTGCTTGACCGGTGTAGGAGTTCTTGTCACCCTCGGTGAGTTCGACGTTGTCGGTGAACGGCGTCAGCAGAGCCCGGGGATGCAGGTGGTCGACGCGCACGGCGTTGATCTCGATGCACAGCACGATCAGCACCGACGCGACGTACAGGAAACCGAGCAGACCGAGGACGATGGCGAAGATGCCGTTGCTTGCACTCGCGTTGCCCACGACGTAGCGGATGTAGATGCCGCCGAACGATTGCAGCGCCTGCCAGACGACCGCCGCGATCGCTGCGCCGGGGAGTACGTCGCGCACGCTCAGGTCCCGCGCGGTGCCGATTCGGAAGGCCGCGGTGAAGACGGCGGCGTTGACCACCACCGCTCCGACGAGTGCGAGCGCACCACCGGCGAACCCGAACACGCCCGAGGACGCGACGCCGTTCAGCACCGTCAGTCCGATGATCGCGGTGCCGACAGTGCTGAGCAGCAACAATCCGCGCAGCCGACCCTTGATGGGGTCCGGTTGCTCGTTGCGCGGCACCGACCACGCGGTGTTCATCGCGTACTGCACGGCCAGCGACACTCCGAGTCCGCCGTACAGCGACCCGACGACGCCGATGACGATGGCCGTCGTGCCACCACTGAGGCGATCCGGTTGACCGAGCTGGTCACCGATGACCGGGATCTGACTCATCGCCGAGTCGATGATGCGGGTCTGCAGCTCCGGGTCTCCGGCCAGCACGATTCCCAGCAGCGTGGTGAACAGCAGCAGAAGGGGAAACAGCGACAGGAACGAGTAGTAGGCGATCAATGCCGCGAGGTAGCCGCCCCGGTCGTCCATGAATTTGTAGAGCACCGCCAGCGGGAAACCTGCCGAGGGGTGCCTGCGCTGGAAGTTGTCCACCTTCGCGACCATCATCGGTCGAATGTAGCCAGCGACGAGCCTGCGGAAACGTCGACGCTCCGGCTTTCGGTGTGACCCAGCTCTCACGATCTGGACGTGCGCTTCGTCGGTCGAGTTCCGACCAACCCTTCGAGAACAACCCGAACCGAGAAAGGAACTCGCCATGAGCTTCATCGACAAGGCCAAGAACGCAGCAGAGGACGCCATCGGCAAGGCGAAGGAAGTTGTCGGCGACGCTACCGACAACAAGGACCTCGAGGCCGAGGGCAAGAAGGATCAGGGTTCGGCCGGCGTCAAGAAGGTCGGCGAGAACATCAAGGACACCTTCAAGTAACCAGGAGCCCCGGAAGGGTCGTCGATCGAATGATCGGCGGCCCTTCGTGCATCCCGCGATGATGCGCCGCGATACTCACCGGACCACCGCATCGCGAACCGTATAAAATCCATTGATCCGGCCTCGAGGTCGGGACAGGGCGTCCAGAAGCAGGCGCACGATCGAGGATCTCGCCGACGCGACGACGTCGACGGTCCACCGCGCGAGAGGATCGTGTGAATGACTGATTCACCGGCCGAGCAAGACACGTCTCGAACGTCCGAAGCACTGTCGCTCGCGCAGTTCGCTCGATCGCTGCGCGACACTCATCGGTCGATGCCGCAGACGTTGAGTGAGATTCTCCGAATGGCGATTCGGCTCATTCCGGGCGCAACCACCGGATGCATCACCACGGTGAACAAGGGTGAGCGCACAGTCGTCGCATCGACGGACCCGATCGCCGAGAAGCTGTGTCGGTTGCAGTACGAACTCGACGAAGGTCCGATTCCCACCGAGGTCCGTCACCTCGACGTCGTCGTGTCCTACGATCTGGCAACCGAACCGCGATGGCCGCAGTTCGCTGCGATGGCCATCGAGGCCGGTTTCAAGTCGCTCTCGGCCTTTCAGCTCTACAGCAACGCCGATGACCTCGGGGCCCTGGTGTTGTACAGCGACGTCACCGGAGCGTTCGACGCCGATGCGGTAGCGATCGGGGAGGCCTTGTCTGCGCATGCTGCCATCGCAATGCTCAGTGCCCGCGACACCGAGCAATTCCGGACCGGCTTGGCCAGCCGGGACATCATCGGCCAGGCAAAAGGCATGATCATGGAACGCTACGACCTCGACGCGGTACAGGCGTTCGACCTACTGGCGAAACTATCGCAGCAACAGAATCTGCCGCTGCACACCGTTGCCCGCAACCTGGTCGACGCCGACCACCCGACGAACTCGACGTTCTGACCCTTCCGCGGTCACAGCCCTGGCTCCGGCTGGCAGTGCGGACACCACCATGTTCGACGTCGATCGGGGTCGTTCGGCACTTCGGCCTCGACACGAATGACGGTCGCGCACCGCAGACACGGTTTACCGGCCCGACCGGCAACCCAGTGAGTCCGGCCGCGACGAGTGTCGCCGGTGGTGACCTGCATGGCCCCGGGGGTGCTCGCCGAATGCCGCATCGCCCGCTCGAGCAGAGTCACCAATTTCTCCGCGTCGACGCCTGCCGACGGAGCCCAGGGCCACAGTCCACGCAGAAAACACAGCTCGTTCGCCCATAGATTTCCGGGCCCCGCGATGACCCGCTGATCCAGGAGGGTCGAGACGATCGGCCGAGAACCCTGCGCGAGGATGTTCGATGCCGCACGATCGGTGTCGAACTCGGCATGCAATGGGTCCGGTCCCAGATGCGCGACCAGCGCATTCATCGAGGCCGTGTACCCGTAGTCGACGACCGGCAACAGGATTCCGTATGCGGTCGGCCCGTCCACCGCGGCCAGCCGCACGCGGACGTCGGGCTGCACCCGCCGCGGTATCGAGCGGCCGGCTCGCACCACCGTCCACGATCCCGTCATGCGGAGGTGGGTGTGCAGCGTGGTGTCGTCGTCGAAATCGGTGAACAGATGCTTGCCGTGCGTCCGGTGCGCGACGACGGTTCGCCCGGCGAGATTCTCGACGGCGTGTGCGGGCACGTTCAGTCGCCCCGCCCGTAGGGTGACGCCGTCCAGCACTCGCCGCAATCGTGCGGCGAGCGCATGGACGGTGTCACCTTCGGGCATGGTCTCCGAGTATCCCGAGGGCGGCAGAAACAATCGGACCGACCGGCGAGAGCGCGTCGTCCTCCTCGCGTCAGTGCGCGGGCCGCCTGACGTATCCGACCATGAAGTCGACCGCCAGGAAGGCGACCAGGCTGAGCCCCAACAAGGGCAGGAACCAGCCGACGGCCACGGCAGCCGTGGCGAGGAGCACCGCAGAGATCGGCGAGATGCGGCGCAGTCCCCCACGCAGAGGCGGCCGGCCTGCGGTGAGTCCAACGCTCTTCGTGGGTCGACGCTTCCACCACATCATGTAACCGCGCACGATGACCGATGCCAAGGCGAGCGAAAGCACAACCAGGGCAAGCTGATTGGCGACACCGAACAGCGTGCCCATGTGCAACTGAATTCCCCAGGCCGCCAGCTTGGCTGCCACCGGCCAGTCGGCGAAGTACTGGGTGTCGATCACCGCGCCGGTGCTGCCGTCGATCGAGATCGAGTTGTTCGACATCACCCAGGGCTGACGGGTTTCGGCGACGACGAACGCCACGTCGTCCGACGCCGGGATCGACGCCTCCACCGCTCCGTCGATGCCGTTCGCTGCGGCAGTATCGATCACCGAATCGATGCGGCCGATATTGCTGTCTGTCGCCGACGCATCGGCCGACATGTCCATGGAATGCCCACCGTGGCCCGAGTGATCCCCCGAGTGATCCCCCATGGTCGCCGCGTCGGAGGAACCGATGGTCGTGGCGACGGCAGGGGTCGTCCAGCTCAATGCCGCACGGAGGTCGGTGACGTTCGCGCCCGCGTAGGTGGACCACGTGAGTCCGGTGGCGGAGAGGAAGATCAGACCTACAGCGATCCAGACACCGGCTACGCCATGCCAGTTCAAGGATCGGTTGCGGCCCTTCGATTCACGATCGAAGGTGAGCAGTGTCGCCCGGTCTCGGTTGCGTCGGTAGCGATCGATCCACAGGTACAGGCCGCCGAGCGCGATCACCCACAACCAGGATGCGGCCAGTTCGCTGTAGATCCGGCCCGGTTCACCGAGGTGCAGGTGTCGGTGCAATTCCGAGATCCACGTTCTGACCGGCAAGGCGCTCGAGGAGCCGTAGACGGCAAGTTCACCCACCGGTGACGCCGTGGCGGGATCGACGAAAACGGCCAGTCGTCGCGATTCGCCGAGGGTCGGGTCGGTGAACAGCACTCGGGTGGTGTCGCCGACTTCGGCGGCGGGTCGCACGGCCGACACGGTCAGATCCGGCCTCTCGGCCTGAGCGGCTCGGATCTGTTGAGCGACCGGGACAGCCGGTCCGGTGGAGTCGACGTGCAGATAGTCGCGGTAGACGAGTTGCTCGATGGTCGGGGCGACGGCGTAGAGGCCGCCGCTGACGGTGGCGATCAGGATGAACGGTGCGATGAGTATGCCCGCGTAGAAGTGCAGACGAAGAATCAGCGGACGCCAGCTGCGAGGGCCGGCCGGACGGGTGGGCGGGGAAGGATCGGCGACGCGTTCCTTTTCCGGTGTGGACATGAGAGCTCGTTTCGTGAGGGCAGGGGTGGGCGCGCGCCGTGGGCACGGGTCGACTCGATGTCGAGCGAATCGTGCTGTGCGCGTGAAGAAATTGCCGCAGCTCTGCTCGCCCCCGCGGTGCAGGAGCGGTCGCGGTGGGAGGCTGCGGTCAGTACGACGCGGCAGGCGGTCCGCGGTTCCCGGAGCCCGAGAGATCGAGGAGCCGGTGGACGCCGGGTGTCCGGTACAGCGGAAGCGGGGCGGAACTCGGCGAATCGTCGACGACGACAATGGCCAGGATCGGGAGTATTCGACGAACAACGGTGGCTGCGTGCGAGATCCCACGCTCGGCCCCGTGCACGATCACCGCGCCGACGACGATCGCGATCGCGTGGGCCGCAAGCATCTGCTGCGTCAGCACCGAACCGTGGTGATCGCCGTCGACGATCGTCAGCAGCACGTGTCCGATCGTCTGCGCAGCGGCCAGCGTCGCCATCAGCTGCAGGCGAGGCGCGATGACGATCGGCACTGCGCCTGCGGCGTAACCGAGTCCCGCGCACACCAGTGCCAACAGGACGATCGCGGCGTCGGAGGGAAACATACCGCCGCCGAATGCGTGCGCGGTGGCGGTGATCGTTGCCGTCAGAGCGCCGACGGCACACCCGCGCAGGGCTGCGGATCCGTCCGGGGTCGCGGGCACGAACAGCAGACTACTACCCGTTTCGGCAGAGGCAGTGGCGTCTCGCTTCTGTCGCATGGCTTGTGCGCGAAAACCGATCCAGCGGTCTTTTTCAGGTCCGTTATGGTGATCGCGAGTATCACGCCACGTTCAGAGAGGATTGCCGTGCCGGACAGTTCGGATGTGGCTCAGGCCCGTGTGTTCGCCCACATGCTCGCGGCCGAAATTGCGTCGACATCGAGCCGAATCGAGGTCTCCGAGAACTACGCCCACAAGGCCTTCCGGGTGGGCGACCCCCGCAGCGCGAAGTGGCACACCGACGAGGCCCGCGCTCAGAAGCAGGCGCTGTACGAATTGCACCGCCAACTGGACGCACTGCACAGCCGCTTCCAGATCTCGAATGGTGAACCCGAACCCGTGTGCTGACGTCGGCTCGGTGTGTGAGGGCGCCTGGTCCGGGGTACCGCGACAAGATGGTTTTCGACAAGACAGACAACGGCTCGGGGGCCGAAAGCGAAGGACAACGAACGATCACGATCGGGTTGGTGGCCGACGAGGGATTCGCGTCGACGATAGCGGCCGCCATCGAACAGGAACTTCCGCCCACCATCACGATCGACGGAACCGATGCCAGACTGGACACGGCCCGGCCCGCAGTCACGCTGCCTCCCACCGAGGCAGGTTCTGCGCCGTTGGGTCAGTGGCTGGAGGCCATTCAGGCCACCAACACATTCGACCTGGTGCTCTGCATCTCCGAGGTTCCGCGACGCGTCGGGGCCAGCCCCGTCGTCGCCGAATTGCGTGACGGTTCGACCGGTGCTTTGTACGTACCCTCGTTCGGCACCATAGGAGTACGGCGTCGCGCTGTGGCGGTGGCCATCGCCATCGTGCACGATCTCCTCCGCAGCGATACTGCCTCGCGGCCACACCTGCGACGGTCGATGTCCAAGTGGGCTCCGGGCCCCGACCCCGACGGTGGCGGAGAGCGAATCCTGCTCACTCCCGGCATGTTCGGCCGAACACGCATGATCATGGGCATGATTCGCTGCAATCGGCCGTGGCGTCTCGTCCCCGCACTGTCGAGCGTGCTCGCGGCCGCGAGCGCCGCGTCGGCGTTCGGTGTGTTCTACGCGAGCATCTGGCAGATGGCGGCCTCGATGACACCTGCCCGGCTCACACTGATCGGCGTCGCCGCCATCGTGGCCATCACGGTGTGGCTGATCTTTCCGCACGGCCTCTGGGAGCACCGACGGTTCCGCTCCTCGACCACCGATCGCTGGATATACAACTCTGCCACTCTCGGCACCGTCGTGGCCGGCGTGCTGTGTATGTATGCCGTTCTGTTCGCGGTCGTGTTGCTCTCTGCTGCCGTGGTGATCTCGCCCGAGTTTCTCACCGCTCAGATCGGGCGAGAAGCAAACACGGCGGACTACCTGTCACTGGCCTGGTTGGCGGCGTCGTTGGGCACGGTCGCCGGAGCAGTGGGCTCGTCGGTGTCCGATCGCAGCGACATCCTCAACGCGACGTACGGCCACCGAGAGATGCTCCGGCGCCAGCACAGCGCAGAACGGTCTCGCACCGACGACGCCGGTGCGGCTCAGCCCGTGGCTCCGTCCCAGGCACGATGACCGAGCGTCGCGACCGCTGCGGTCAGAGCCGCACCGAGCAGCACTGGTATCGCAATGTCCACGCGAAGTAGCAGCGCTCCGATGACGGCCCCCACGAACAGCACCAGGATCGCCCAGAGCCGCCGGTTGAACAGCCGACCGGGGCCCTGGCCGACGAACGACTCGCCGGCGAGCGAGGTGATGGTCGACGTGACGACGACGGTCGTCATGTCCTTGACCGCGAGGAAGCGCGCCGCGAGCGCCTGAGCCCCCATGTCGACTGCGATGACACTGGCGATCGCGATACCGAGCGGCGAGTTGCCCTGCACGTCGACCACCAGCAGCGTGACGCCTGCTGCGAGAAGTGCCAGCGTTCCCACTGCGAAGATCGCGGTGACCCGGATGTTCCATCCCGGCGCAGCCGAGCGAAGCGTCACCCCGGCCAGCGCGGCACCGAGCACGAAGGCGAACAGCGCTACCAACGGGCCGACGATCGGCAGTCCGTCCTCACCTGCCACCCCCATACCGAGGATGACGATGTTGCCGGTCATGTTTCCGGTGAAGATGCGGTCCAGTCCGAGGTAGCCGACGGCATCGAGCATGCCGGTCACCATCGTCAGCACCATCATCGACCACAATCGGAGGTGACCGTTCACGGCCTTGTCGATGCGTTGCCCCACGCTGGGGCTTTCGGAATGTTCTGCGGCCGATACCGACTCGTCGACACTCATGCGGTCACCCACACGCCGCCGTCACTGCGCGGGTCCGCGCCGGCACCGAGCGTTCCGTCGGCTGAAACCCTGGCCACCATGGAATGACCTGCGTTACTGTCCAATTCGGTGCCATGCTTGACGGTGAACACCGTCTGCGAGATCTGTTCGACGGCGGAGTCCTCCAACGTCGGCTCGACCAGTACCGAACCGTTGGGTGTGCCGGCTTCCAATCCGCCGACGATGAATCGGGGCGCGGAGACGGTCTGCTGCGGATCGAAGCCACGCAGCGCCCGCAGGATCAACTGGGTGTGAATCTGCGACTGCGCTTTGCCTCCCATGGTCGAGTGGGCGGACACCGCTCCGTCCGCCCAGTCCACGATCACCGGAACGAGCGTGTGCGCGGGCCGCTTTCCGGACTCGACGCGATTGGGCGACGCGGCATCGAGCGTGAAGAACGCAGCTCGGTTGTGCAGCACAAGTCCGGTGTCGGGCTCGAGAATCTGCGCTCCGAACGAGTGAAAGACGGACTGAATCAACGACACTGCTGTGCCGTCCTTCGCTACGACGGCGATTCCGACGGTGTCACCGCCCGGACGCGGAGACGCGGTCGATGTCTGACGTTCGGCTCCTGCCACCCGGGCTGCCGCCGCCTCGTGAATTGCCGCGAAGCCGGCCGGGGTCAGCTGATCGTGGATATCCACAGTGGCACAGCGTGGGTCGGCGAGGTAGGTATCACGATGCTCGTCGGAGTCGTAGAAGATCTCGGCCAATACCCCGGCGTCGACATCGCCCGCAGACGCGCTCCCGGACAAGGCGGCACCGAGAGATCGAATCAGTGTGTAGCCCTGCGAATTCGGTGGTGCCGTGGCCACCGAGAATCCGTCGAATTCGCGCACCAGAGGTTCTTCGACGATCGGACGATGACGTTCGAGATCCTCTCTCGATACCGGCACGTCGAGTTTCTTCAGTCCGGCGGCGAATCGGTCGGCGGTGTGCCCGCGATAGAACGAATCGAGGCCATCGGTCGCCAGGTCCGTCAGGGTTCGGGCCAACTCGGGCTGCACGACGAGGTGCCCGACGGGGATCGGCTGACCATCGACGAAGAACTTCGCGCGCAAGCCTGGATCGGTGATCAGTGCGTCACGGTCGAGCTCGATCATCTCGACGAGTCCGGGGCTGGCCGGAAACCCCTCTGTGGCAAGCGAAATTGCTGGTGCCAGTACGTTGCGTAACGGCAGCGAGCCACCGGCGTCGAGCAGAGCCGCCCACCCGGACACTGCACCCGGAACGGACACCGTCAGCGGACCGTTGATCGGCATCGTCTCGATCGTCTCGAACAGCTGATCCACGGATGCGGCCGAACCGTATGCTCCCGATGCGTTGATACAGGCGGTGCTGCCGTCGCTCCTGCGCAGCAACGCGATGACGTCACCGCCCACACTGCACATGTGCGGGTAGACCACGGTGAGGGCCGCAGCTGCAGCGACCGCTGCATCGACGGCGTTACCACCGGCTTCGACGATCGTGCGGGCAGCGTCGACGGCCGCGGTGTGCGGCGCGGCGATTGCCACGCCGGGTGCCGGTTGCGACTGTTCGGGCATGAATATCTCCTCGAGTGCGGCCGATCCGAGAGCAGGATCGGTCGGGGCATGTTCTGGGTTCGTCCGAAAGTGTTGCGTTGGAGCAGTGTCACGTCATGGAAGTGTCACGTCAGAGCGCTCGTGCGATGAGCGTGCGATAGGCACCGTACAGCACCGCCGCGGCGACGATCGACGCCGCGGCCGTCGCACCGAAGAAGGTCAGTTCGGTTGTTGCAGAGTACTTCTGAGCGAGCAAGCCGGCCAGTGTCGAGCCTCCTGCCATCGTGAGGAAGTACAGCGACGTCATCCCGGCTTTGTGCGATGCGGGTGCCAGCTGTGCAGTGGCCGACAGGACGGACGGCACGACGGCTATCTCTCCGGCACCGAACAGCAACATCGCAACGAGAACCAGGACAACCGAATTCGTCGCCCCTGATGTGCCCGCCATTGCCGCGAACATGGCCATCGCCACCGCCAGCAGGCCGATTCCCACGACGATTTTCGTTCCGGGATTGGGCTGCCGGCTGCCCATCCGCGTCCAGACGACGGCATAGATCGGAGCGATGACAGTGGCGAAGAGACCTTCCAACGTGATCACGGTTGCCGCAGGGATCGTCAACGAGCCGACCGTCAGATCGACGCGGGTGTCCATGTACACCGCCAGGGTGGTGAACAACTGGAACAGCAACGTCCAGAACAGCAAGCTACTGAGGAACACCGGAATGTAGGCGAGCACTCGTCGATGCTCGGTGGCGTCGACTTTCCTCGAGGACAACAGCATTGCGAAGTAGGCGATGCTGGCGATCACGATGATCGCGGTCAGCACGGTTCCCAGATTGTCGAGATTCAGAAGGCCGCTGACGGCCGCGGCAACGATGACCAGGGTGACCGATCCGGCGAGAGCTGCGGCCGCGGCCCGACGCGAGCGTGGAAGCGGATTGGGTACCGTTCGCGTGGCCTCGGGCAGATGCTTGTACCCGACCACGTACTGGGCCAGGCCGATCAGCATGCCCACTGCCGCTGCGCCGAAGGCGATGTGGAAACCGGCCGAGCTCTGCAGGGCACCGGTGAGCAACGGGCCGAGGAATGCACCGAGCGAGATACCCATGTAGTACAGCGAGTATCCCGAGTCGCGCTTGGGATCATCGTTCGCGTAGAGCATCCCGACCATCGCAGTTACATTGACCTTGAGTCCGCCGGTGCCGATGACGATCAACAACAGTCCTGCGCCCATACCGGCTGTCGTCGTGATCAGCGCCAGTACGACGTGGCCGGCGATGATGGCGACAGCCGAGTAGAGCACCACCGTGCGCGGGGCGACGAGCCGGTCCGCGACCCACGCTCCGACCATCTGCGCGATATAGACTGCGCCGCCGTAGGATCCGGCGATACCGACTGCCACTCCGACGTCGAGTCCGAGCCCGCCGTCGACGAGCGAGTAGTACAGGTAGTACGCGAGGATCACCTGTAGGCCGTAGAAGCTGAATCGCTCCCACAACTCCGTGCCGGCCAGCGTCACGAGCCCACGCGGCTGATCACGGAACGTCGAGCCGATCGCTCCCCGCTCTCCTGCGTTCGGCTTGTGGAGTGTTCCATCCGTTGTCATGCTGGTCCACCTCTGGGGTCCATGGGAATCAGTGGTTCAGGAGAATGAGTGACCGTTGTCACGATGCCTTGATCTAAAACTGGTAGGACCAGGCCGTCAAGGTGAAGAGTGGGATATTTACACGTCAACGGACCTTTACTGGGGAAACAGAGTGAATCTGGTATTTTGGTAGGACCAGTTCGTAACCTGCGGGGACGGGGCTTTCCATGACAGCGTGGTCCGAAATAGACGTCGAAGCGGCGTCGGTCCCCGAGCTGCTCAGCGCCCGGATCGCGCAGCTGATCGACAGCGGTCGCGTCGAAGCGGGATCGAAGCTGCCCAGCGAACGCGCCCTGGTGACGATGCTCGGAGCGTCGCGAATCTCGATCCGCCATGCACTTCAGGATCTCGAATTGCGGGGTTATCTGACGCGCAGGCCCCGCGCCGGCCGCATCGTCGCACCACTGGAGATGCGCGCTCTGGCCGAAGGCAGCATCTTCGGAAGCATGAGCAGCGACCAACGCACCGTTCGCGAGGTGATGGATCTACGCACGGTCGTCGAACCACCCATTGCCGAGCGTGCCGCCGTCCGCCACCGCACGTCCGAGTTGCATGCCTTACGCACTCCACTCGAAACGTCCGAGCGAGAGCTCGGAAATCGGCCGCCGTCTCTGCAGGTGATGCAACTCTGCGACGTGCAGTTCCATCTCGCGATCGCCGGCCTTGCCCACAACTCCATGCTCACCAGGCTCGTGACCGAGACCAACGAGTGGATGGCACCGTCGAGGCAGGCGAGTTTTCAGACCGAGCAGCGGATGCAACGCTCCGTCGATGCCCACCGCAGCATCTATCACGCTATTGCAGAACGTGATCCGGTTCGCGCCCGGAAGGCGATGCACGATCACCTTGCCGACGTGCTCGAGGCGATCACACCGCTCGCGCACTGACTTCCAGCGCCGAGCGCACCAGCCTGTTGTCCGAAACGGTGCGCGAGAATGCGCTCGACTGGCCACTTCGTCGTGTGCGGATCGGGTGGATTCCGGACAGAATCGAGGTGCTATCGGCCCGGGGCCGATCGACCGCGAACAAAGGAGCTCGACAGTGCCCACCCTCGACCGTGACGTCGCTATCGTCGGGGCCGGCCCTTCCGGCCTGGCCGCAGCAACCGAGCTCCGCAAAGCAGGATTGTCCGTCGCCGTGCTGGAAGCGCGCGACCGCGTCGGAGGACGTACCTGGACGAACACCATCGACGGCGCAAGCCTCGAAATCGGCGGTCAGTGGGTGTCACCCGATCAGGAATCTCTGATCGCGCTGATCGGTGAGCTCGGCCTCGAGACGTTCGACCGATTCCGCGAGGGCCAGTCCGTCTACATCTCCGCCGCGGGCGAGCGGACCCGTTACTCGGGTGACGCGTTCCCCGTCGACGAGACCACCGAGAAAGAGATGGACCGACTCGTCGCACTGCTCGACGACTTGGCCGCCCAGGTCGGCCCCGAGGAGCCGTGGGCGCACCCGATGGCGCGTGAACTGGACACGATCTCGTTCGAGCAGTGGCT
This sequence comes from Rhodococcus sp. 06-1460-1B, assembly GCF_002258475.1. Lineage (NCBI taxonomy): Bacteria > Bacillati > Actinomycetota > Actinomycetes > Mycobacteriales > Nocardiaceae > Rhodococcus > Rhodococcus sp. 06-1460-1B. The sequence continues at coordinate 203,743 of NZ_NOYS01000004.1, read as the reverse complement.
GATTCGTGAGTCCGACGATGCCGAGGCACGAGGAAACATCGGCATGTTCATCGCCGGTGGCATGCTCACCAAACCTGCGCACGCGTTCTCGGCTCTGCAAGCAGTCTTGATGGCGGCATCGGCGGGATCGTTCTCGCACTTGGTGGACGAGAACTTCATCCTCGACAAGCGCGTCGTCGGTGGCATGCAGCAGGTGTCGATCCGTATGGCGGCCGCCCTCGGCGACGACGTCATCCTCGACGCGCCGGTGCGAACGGTGCGGTGGAACGCCGACGGCGCAACGGTATTCGCCGACGGCGGCATCGAGGTACACGCCAAGCGGGTCGTTCTCGCCGTTCCGCCGAACCTGTACTCGCGCATCTCCTACGACCCGCCGCTCCCGCGCCGCCAGCATCAGATGCACCAGCATCAGTCCCTCGGACTGGTGATCAAGGTCCATGCCGTCTACGACACCCCGTTCTGGCGCGAGGACGGGCTGTCGGGAACCGGCTTCGGTGCCTCCGAGATCGTGCAGGAGGTGTACGACAACACCAACCATCAGGACAGCCGCGGAACACTGGTCGGCTTCGTGTCCGACGCCAAGGCCGACGCGATGTTCGAACTCGACGAGCAGGATCGCCGCGCGAGAATACTCGAGTCCATCGCGCACTACTTGGGACCCAAAGCACTCGAACCGGTCGTCTACTACGAGTCGGACTGGGGTTCGGAAGAATGGACCCGTGGTGCGTACGCGGCCAGCTTCGATCTGGGGGGTCTGCACCGCTACGGCAAGGACAGCCGCACCCCCGTCGGCCCGATTCACTTCTCCTGCTCCGACATCGCCGCGGAGGGCTACCAACACGTCGACGGCGCAATCCGCATGGGTCACCGCACCGCCGCGGACATCGTCTCGAGAATCGTTTCCTGACACCCGATCTTCGATCGCACACCGCAGACCCACACCTAGCACCGAGGACACACATGCGCACTGTCACAGAACACAACTCGCCCGCTGCTGCGGCCTCGACGCTCGGGAGGCAGTGATGACGTGGACGATGCCGGCCGAAGGTGTTCGGCACGAACGGACCTGGATGGCCTATCCGTGCGAGGGGTATTCGCTCGGTGACACGCCCGAGGAGCACCACGAGGCTCGCACCATGTGGGCCGAGGTCGCGCAGGCGGTCGCTCGATTCGAGCCGGTCACCGTCGTCGTCGACCCCGCCGAAAGTGCCGTCGCACGCACCTACCTCTCGTCCGAGAGCGCATTCCCCATCGACATCCTCGAGGCGCCGTTGAACGACGCCTGGATGCGCGACATCGGGCCCACGTTCGTGCTGTCCGAGGACGGCCGTGTCGGCGGCGTCGACTGGGTGTTCAACGGCTGGGGCGCGCAGGACTGGGCGCGCTGGGACAAGGACTCGAAGATCGGCGCGCTCGTCGTCGAGAGGTCCGGTGCCGAGATGATCGATTCACCGATCGTCAACGAGGGCGGCGGTATTCAGGTGGACGGACTGGGAACAGTTCTCGTCACCGAGACGGTACAACTCGATCCCGGTCGCAATCCCACGCTGTCGAAGGCCGATGTCGAGGCCGAACTTGCCCGCACGATCGGCGCCACCACGGTGATCTGGCTTCCTCGTGGACTCACCCGTGACGCGGACGAGTTCGGAACCCGAGGCCACGTCGACATCGTCGCTGCCATCCCCTCGCCCGGCGTCGTTCTGGTGCACGACCAACGCAATCCCGAACACCCCGATCACGACATCAGCAAGGCCGTGTTCGAGATCTTCGAGAACAGCACAGACGCACGCGGTGAGAAGTGGACCATCGTGAAAGTTCCGGCACCGGAGATTCTCCGCGACGAGGAGGGCTTCGTCGATTACAGCTACATCAACCACTACGTCGTCAACGACGGTGTGATCGCCTGCAGCTACGGCGATCCCGCGGACGAAGAGGCTGCTGCCATTCTGTCGGCGGCATACCCGGGCCGCACCGTTGTCACCGTCGACGCACGGCCACTCTTCGCCCGCGGGGGCGGAATTCACTGCATCACACAGAACCAGCCACAGGCTCAGACGGACTGAGTGGACGCGGGAGCAGGTATCGCATACTGCTCCCGCAACTCGTTCTTGCGAATCTTGCCCGTCGGATTGCGCGGGATCTCGTCGACGAGGATGTAACGCTTGGGGATCTTGTACCGCGCGAGTCGGCCGTCGAGCGCGTCCGCGATGGCATCGAGGTCGACGTCTGCTCCCTCGACGACAGTGATTGCGGCAACGGCAGATTCGCCCCATTTTTCGTCCGGTACACCGAACACTGCGCAACTGTCGATGCCGGGCAGTTCGAGAAGTGCCGCTTCGACCTCGGCCGGATAGATGTTCTCTCCGCCCGAGATGATCATGTCCTTGAGCCGATCGACGATCGTGACGAATCCCTCCGCGTCGGCAATTCCGACGTCGCCGGTACGAAGCCAGCCGTCGTCGAACACGTCGGCGGTCGCGTCGGGACGACCCCAGTATTCCTTCATCACGTGGGGACCCTGGATCTGAATTTCACCGCGCTCCCCCGGTTCCACCGGCTGCGACATCGCGTCGACGATCCTGACGTCGGAGAAGGTATGCGGAACACCCGCGGTGCCCATTTTTCGTTCGGCGTCGACAGCAGCGAGCATCGTTGCGCCAGGACCACTTTCGGTGAGCCCGTAGCCCTGACACATCTTGATCCCGCGTTCGGAATACGTACGGAGCGTGCGCGGCGGCACCGGCGCCGCGGCCACCACCACCCGGCGTAGCGACGTCAGATCCGTGTCGTCCCACGCGGGATGCGACACGAGCGAGTCCAATATCGTCGGCACTCCGAACGTGTACGTGACCGAGCGCGATTCGACCAGATGGAGCACGCGTCCGGCATCGAACCCTTCCTCGATGACGACCGAGCCGCCCTTGAACAGGACGGGTAACGCAACCATGTCGAGCGCGGCGGTGTGAAACAGCGGAGCGCAGACCAGGGCTACCTCGTCGCTGCACAGGTCCAGATCGAGGATTGCGTTGAGAACGGCGAACAGCACGTTGTCGTGAGTCATCACGACGCCTTTGGGTTTACCGGTCGTACCGGAGGTGTACATGACGAAGCACAGATCCGCACCCTCCACCGATTCGTCGATGCGCGTCGAGGGGGCCGCCGCGATCAGCGATTCGTACTCCTCGCCGAGCGTGAGGCGACGCGTGGGGCCGTCACCGACCGCTGAGGTCGCGACGTCGTGCAAGGCCTCGGAATGCACCAACAACGACAGCCCCGAGTCCTGCACTGCGAAAGCAACTTCCGGTGCGGTCAACCGTGCGTTGAGTGGCACGAAGATCGCTCCGAGCACGCCACAGGCGAACAGTACTTCGAGGTAGGCGGGATGATTGGTGGACAACAGCCCGACCCGGTCCCCGGGGCCCACCCCCAGCTCACGTAGACCGTGCGCGAGCCGGGTGGTGCGCTCGTCCAATTGTTGGTAGGTCGAGACCTGGCCGCGGAACTCGAGTGCCGTTGCTCGCGGGCACTGCCTGGTACGTCGATGGATCCACGAACCGACGCCTTGATTACGCATCTGAAATCTGTTCCTCTCGGGTCCGTGATCTCAGTCGAACATGCGGTAGACGGCCTCGACGACGACCGCGGGGCGCTCGCTGCCTTCGAGTTCGATCGTCGCGGCGACGGTCAGCTGAGCTCCGCCCTTGGGCAGCTCCTCGTACCCCTTCAGCGTGGCGGCCAGGCGCACTCGGCCGCCGGCGGGGACCGGGTTGGTGAAGCGAACCTTGTTCAATCCGTAGTTGATCTTCGTGGTGACGCTGTCGACGACCAGTAGCTCGTCCCACATCGGAATGATGAGCGACAGAGTCAGATAGCCGTGCGCGATCGGACCACCGAAGGGGCTTTCGGCCTTCGCCCGTTCGGGATCGACGTGAATCCACTGATGGTCGTCGGTGGCGTCGGCGAAGGTGTCGATGCGCTGTTGCGGCACCTCGATCCACGAGCTGGTGCCCAGTTCGGTGCCTTCGAGGTTCTTCAACTCGGCGAGAGTGGCGACGCGGGTGGTCATGATGTCTCCTTGACGGACAGGCCGAGTGCGGCCAGTGCATTGGTTTTGAACACGAGTGGACGAATCTCGTCCTTGATGTCGAGCTCGGCGAAGTCCTTCATCCAACGATCCGGCGTCAGAACCGGAAAGTCGGAGCCGAACAACACCTTTCGTTTCAGCATCGAATTCGCGGCCCGTACCAGTTGAGGCGGGAAGTACTTCGGTGCCCAACCCGACAGGTCGATGTACACGTTCGATTTGTGCGTTGCGATCGAGATCTGCGCGTCCGCCCACGGCACCGCGGGGTGCGCCATGATCATCGTCAGTTGCGGGAAGTCCGCGGCGACGTCGTCGAGCAGCATCGGATCGGAATAGCGCAACTTGATGCCGTGCCCGCCGGGAAGTCCGGCACCGATACCGGTTTGGCCGGTGTGGAAGAGCGCGGGTACTCCGGCTTCGGTGATGGCCTCGTAGATCGGATAGAAGCGGCGGTCGTTCGGCTCGAAGCCCTGCATGCTCGGATGGAACTTGAAACCGCGCACCCCGAACTCCTCGACGAGCCGGTGCACCCGCCGCACGGCGGCCTTTCCCTGCCACGGGTCGACCGAGCCGAAGGGGATCAACACGTCGTTGTGGCGTGCCGCCCCCTCGGCGATCTCCTCCACCGAGTTCGGTGAATGTCCCGACGCCGCACCGGCATCGACGGTGAACACCACTGCGGCCATGTTGCGGGCCCGGTAGTACTCGGCGATGGTGTCGATCCCGGGAGTACGGTCCTCGCCCGACTTGAAGTACTTCTCCGACGCGGTCATCAATTCGTCGTCCAGTGCGCGGTGTCCGCACCCGTCGATCTCCACATGAGTGTGCACATCGAGTGCCAGTATCGAGTCGAAGTCGATGGCGCACTGGTATTTCGAGCTCATCGCGCCGGCTCGACGGGGAGGTTCTCTCCGACCGATTCGAGGCTGTCCGCGAATGTCGACGGCCACACAGCGGCGATGTCCTCGGCCGACCAGCCGCCGTCGTGATAACTCGTGGCGATCATGTCCGGGTGCGTCCACAGTGCCAGGCGGTCACCGCCGACGGCGAATGCCTGACCGGTCACGGCTGCACTCGCTTCGCTTGCCAGGAAAGAGACGATTCCTGCGGCGTCCGCGGGGGTCCCGAACCCGAGTTCACGACGGGCGAACGGCGGCAACGGATCCCCGTTGTGCATGGCCTCGATGTACGGCTGCAGGAACGGGATGGTCTCGGTCATCGCCGTGGCCGCCACCGGGCACACCGCGTTCACGGTGACACCTGCACGCTGGAGTTCCATGGCCCAGGTCCGCACCATGCCGACGATCCCGGCCTTGGAACCGGAGTAGTTGGTCTGTCCGAAATTTCCGCGCTGACCGGCGGGAGAGCCGATGCACACGATCCGGCCGCCCTCACCCTGAGCGCGGAAGTGAACGGCTGCTTCGCGTGCGCAGGTGAACGTGCCGCGGAGATGAACGTTCACGACGGCATCGAAGTCGTCGTCGGTCATCTTCCACAACACCTTGTCGCGCAGGATCCCCGCGTTGGTGACCATGACGTCGAGGCGACCGAACGCCTCGACCGCGCCTGCCACCAACTTCTGTGCGGTCTCGGTGCTGCCCACCGGAGCCACGACAGCCACTGCCCGTCCACCCGCGTCGACGATCGAGGAGACAGCCGCGTCTGCTGTCGCCTGGTTCACGTCGTTGATCACGACTGCTGCACCGTGGCGCGCGAGGTCCTGGGCATACGCAAGTCCGAGCCCCTGGCCGCTACCGGTGACGACAGCGACCTTGTTGTCGAGATTCATAGCTCTCTCCTCTTCGTGGTTACCAGACTGAGAAAACCATCAATAATTGAGAAAGTCAATGATTTACGTTTGCTAGAATTACCGCCGATACGAGGAGCCTCATGACCGACATCGCACCCCTGTCCGACGACATCGGATTCCTGCTGACGCGCGCAGGAACGTCGCTGACGGCCGCCGCCAAGACGGCACTGGCACCCTTCGAGCTGCGCGTACGTTCGTACTCCGTGCTGGCCCTGGCCTGCGAGCATGCGGACGGACTCGGCCAGCGGCAGCTCGCGGAGGAACTGGGCTTGGACCCCAGTCAGATCGTGGCGTTGGTGGACGATCTGGAGGTCCGTGAACTGATCACCCGACGGGTCGACCCCGGCGATCGACGAAACAAGCGCATCTACGCGACCGACGCCGGCCGCGCGCTGTGCGTGGCCGCACAGCGCGCGCTCGCGGCGACCCAATCCGCCACGCTCTCAGCCCTCGGCGACCGCGGTGTCCGAGAGCTGCGGCAGTCGCTGCAGTCCATCGTCCGCGCACAGTAGATCGTGCACAGTAGATCGTGCACACGTAGACCGATCACCGTTCGTAGACAACCCTGCCACCGACGACCGTCGCGATGATCGGTAGTTCGGGAATTCGATCCGCCGGGCCCATCAGGTCGCCGCCGACTGCGGTGAAATCTGCGGGACCACCGACGACGATGGTTCCGGTTCCGTCGGTCAGACCGGCCGCCGCCGCGGCATGGGTGGTGTACCCGTCGAGGGCTTGTCGAGCCGAAATCGCCTGCCGGGGTTGACGAGGAGGGTCGGCCGGCAGGCCTGCGGGGCGGCGTAGCCGGGCATCGGCCATCACGACTCGGGGATCGAAATGTGCTACCGGCCAATCGGATCCGAGCGCAACGGTCACACCGAGATCGAGAAGCTCCGCCACCGGCCAACCACGGTCGATACGATCGCGACCCATGCGCCGAGACCAGTCGTCGGCCTCGTCCGCTCGGGTGTACCTGGTGCAATGGGTCGGCTGCATCGATGCGGCGATACCGGCGTCCGCGATCGTTGTCAGATCCTCGGGACAGACGGTCTCGAGGTGCTCGAGGCGATGTCGAACCCCCTTCCCGAGGGCCGCCAGCGTCCGTACGCAGTGGTGCACAGCGGCATCACCGATCGCATGAGTAGTGGTCGACACTGCTCGGCGGTCGAGCTCGCGCACCACGGCCGCATACCGTTCCGGGTCGGTCCACGACGGCCGGGTACCGTCGCCGTACAGGTCCGGGTGACACAACCACGCCGTTCCACCTTCGACGGTTCCGTCCATGAACAGTTTTGCGCCCGCGTATCGCCACCGCTCCCCGGCGGTACCGTGCACCAGCGCAGCGAGTTCTGCGACCCGATCGGCAGGATGATCCGGCTGGACCCAGCCGTACACCCAGAACCGGAGTCCGGCGTCGTCCTCGTCGAGCGCCCGGATCATCTCGACGGTCCCGGGGAGGTCGTCCATGACGTGCACCCCGGTCAGCCCGACCGACGCCATCTCCTCGGTCACGTTGCGTAACAAAGACTTCGCCGCGACGACGTTCTGGGCAGGCATGACCGCCTCCACCAGATGGATGGCCGGCTCCTCGATCAGGTGACCGGTGGTCTTCCCGCCACTGTCCACCGCCACTCGGGCACCGCCGTGGTCGAAGGTCTCTCGGCCGGTCACGCCGGCAATATCGAGTGCAGCCCGATTGGCCAGAGACGAATGCGCGTCGTAGAACCGAATGAGAACAGGGGTCGTGACCGAGTCGGAGATGGCATCGAAGCTCGGGGCTCGGCCGCCGAATACGTTGTGGTTCAAGCCCCAGCCGCGAATCCAACCGTCCGTCGGTTGCGCGTCGTGCAGTACCCGACGCACGTCGTCCAGGTTCTCGCACCGACTGAAATCCACGCCGAGTGACATCAACGCGCCTTGCACCACGTGCGTGTGGGCGTCGACCCATCCGGGCGTCAGCGTGCTCCCGGCCAGGTCGATGATCTTCGTTCCGGGACCACTGCACCCCAGGACGCTGTCGGTGCTCCCGAGTGCGATCACTCGGCCGTCTCGGACGGCGACGGCCTGCTGCGGCTCGGCACCATCGACCTGGGTGAGCACCGTGGCGTTCATCAGAATCAGTGTGGCGTCAGTCATGTCGCACTCCTCGTGCATCATCGGTAGGTAGCGCGGTCGACGGTCCGGCCTGGGTATCGGGCAGTATCTCGGAATCGATGTCGGTCGTCCCCAGCCGTGCGTACACCTGGGGGCGGCGTGCCCGGATCCACAGGGCCACTGCCGAACCCAGCGCGAACACCACGACGGATCCGATGGAGGCGACGGTGTTCACCACCGGGTCGGTCGTCAGGGTGGCGATTTCGATCTTGTCGACGACGAGGTACAGAGCGATTCCGATCAGGACGAACGCGGCGATTCCAGCGAGTGCCGCGCCCCGATCCCGTGCCACTTCTCTACCGCGCAGGAAGAATACGGCAACCGAGAGAGAGGTGAGCCATTGCAGCGCAAGGATTCCCACGGTGCCCGTACTCGCCGTCCACGCAGCCAACTGCAGGACCGGATCGACGTCGGCCGCGGCGAAACACGCGATGGCCACTACGGCCGTCGCCGTCTGCCCGATGCTGGCGATGTGCGGAGACAAGTGCTTGCTGTGCACGTGGCTGAGCCGCACCGGGAAGATTCCTTCACGACCGAGCGCATAGCCGTACCGGGTGATCGCGTTGTGGAAGGCCAGCAGAGCCGCGAGTCCGCTCGAGACGATCAGCACGCGCATCACATCCGTTGCCGCACTACCGACGTAGGTCTGCATGGCGGTGAAGAAGAAACCGGCAGGATCCGATGCAGCCGCGGCGACCGCGTTCTCGGCACCGAACGCCATGACCGCAACCCAGACGATGAAGCAGTAGAAGACCGCGAGGAAAATGACCGCGGCATAGGTTGCGCGGGGGACCGTCCGGTCCGGTCGTACCGCCTCGTTGCGGAACAGGGCGGTTGCCTCGAAGCCCACGAACGCGGCGAACGACACGGCCAGGACCGCCCCCATCGATCCGGTGAAGACGTTCTCGGGATAGAACGGCTGCAGGTTCAGACCACTCGCACCGCCCTTGGCGATCACTGCGATCGCCAATACGAGCAGCACCAGCACTTCGAGAACGAGCAGCACGCCGAGCACTTTGGCCCCCACCCGAATCGATCGATATCCCAGCACGGACACGATCGCCGCAGCGACCAACGCCCACAGCCACCAGGGTAGGTCGACTCCGACGAAGTCGTTCATCGTCGCCTTGGTGACCGCTCCGAACAACCCGTAGGTGCTGATCTGCAGGAGGGTGTACCCCGCCACGGCCACCAGAGCGCTACCGAGACCGGCAACTTTGCCCAGACCCATCCGGATGTAGGAGTAGAACGCGCCGTTGTTGTGCACGTGCCGCGCCATCTTGGTGAAGCCGATGGCGAACACCGTGCTGATCAGGCCGGCGCACAGGTATCCGGCGGGAGCGCCGATCCCACCGATCAGCAACGCGATCGGAGCAACGGCCACCATGACGGTGAGCGGTGCCGCTGCCGCGACGACGAAGAAGACGATGTCGCGTGAGTTGAGGCTGGAACTATCGAGGGCATTCGGCTGCCCGGAATGTTGGGGGATGGTCATGGCCGGCTCCGTGTGATTAATCCAACGATGTTTGGTTTTGACGTAACGTAGACCACAGAAGGCAGTTTGGAAAGACCCCGGCGAAATGGAGTACACGTGGCAAGGCCGAAGACAGCACTACTCGATGTCGATCGCATCGTCGATGCCGCACTTCAGATCACCGACGCCACAGGCGATTTCACAGTTGCACAGCTCGCCTCCAAACTCGCCGTGCATCCATCCTCGCTGTACCACCACGTGTCCGGAAAAGACGAAGTGATCGATCGAATGCGGGCTCGAATCGGTCGCAAGATCGACAACACGGGCTTCGGAACGGGCCCGTGGGACGAGGCATTGAAGAGGTTGGCGTGGTCGTATCGAGCGGCGTTCGCCCGTCACCCCGGGTCCATTCGCTTGTTCGCGACCTCACGCATCCGCGACCGCGAATCGCTGTCCGAGTACGAGCGAATCGCCGACGGTCTGCACGATGCGGGCTTCGCTTGGCCCGAGGTACTTCCGATCATCATCGCGTTCGACAACTTCATTCTCGGCTCGGCCCTCGACATGGGCAGCGGCGGCAACCTCTACACACCCGACCCGCAGATGCACCCGGCCCTCACTGCTGCGGTGGGCGATCCCGAGGAACAGCCGAACCCCACCGACGTCGCCTTCGAGCTGGGGCTGTCGGCACTGCTGACGGGCCTGCAACACCGCCTGGGCAATCGCTGACGCACCCTCCGCTCCTCGGGGCTCAGTGCGCCCCTGTGTGTCCGAGAGCCAGGCGACAACTACGGAGGAAGCCGCGGAATTCGTCTCGTTGACGCGGCGACAGATCGGCGACCATGCGGTCCTCCAGGTCACCGATCTGCGCGTCGTACTCTGCGAGCAAGCGTCGTGCTTCCTCGGTCAAGCTCGTGAGCATCCGCCGTTTGTTGGCCGGATCCGTTCGGCGAGTGACCAATCCACGCTTCTCGAGTGCGGCGATCATCTCGCCCATCGTCTGAGCCGTCACGAAGGAATTGCGTGCCAACTCCGCGGACGACAGCCCGTCGCGTCGACGCAGCACCGTCAGCGCGGTGTACTGCACGGCAGTGATGTTCATCGGCCGCAACAGCGCATCCATCTGGGCCCGCACCGCCAGCTCGACCTGCTTGATGGCGTAGAGCAGCGTCGGCTGCTCGCCTGCCGACGACGGCCTCGATGCCACGTTCACCACCTCGCTTTCCGAACTCGCGTGTGCCTGCAGCCTAATTACCGAATGCCGCCGACCGGCACCTGGATCGCCTATTGCTTTCCGCGCATGCGCGCGGTTGTATATAAGGAACCCTGTTAATCAGGTCACAGCCGGCCATCGAAGCGAGGCGTTCATGACGATCACCGACGACAGCGTCACTCTCACCCGACCCGACGTCACTCCCGGACGGCTCTTCGTCGACGGTCACTGGCGTGACGCTGCCGCAGGTGGCCGATCCGACGTGCTCGATCCGTCGACGGGAGCGGTGCTCACCTCCGTGTCCGAGGCGTCCGCTGTAGACGTCGACGCAGCAGTGTCCGCAGCTCGCACCGCCTTCGACGACGGCCGCTGGTCGTCACTGCCCGGACGCGAACGGGCACGCATTCTGCACCGAGCCGGTCAGCTCATCCGCGAACGCGCCGACGAGATCGTTGCCGTCGAAAGCGCCGATGTGGGTAAGCCGGTGTCGTTGTGCCGCCCGGTGGACGTACTGACCTCCGCGGAGCAGTACGAGTACTGCTCCGCACTGGCTCAGACGCTCGGTGGATCGCATCGCGACACTCCGCTGTCTGCGCACGCGTACACGCGCAGAGAACCGCTCGGTGTGGTCGCCGCGATCACCCCCTTCAACTTTCCGCTGATTTTGTCGAGTTCGAAGATCGCGCCTGCACTCGCCGCGGGTAACACCGTGGTCCACAAACCCAGCGAGGACACCCCGCTCAGCGCATTGCTGATGGCTGAAATATTGACCGAGGCGGGCGTACCGCCAGGCGTGATCAACGTGGTCACCGGAACAGGTTCCGTTGCGGGAGAGGCACTTCTGCAGCATCCGGGAGTCGACAAGATCGCATTCACAGGGTCAACGGCTGTGGGCAGGCACGCTGCCGGGGTCGCAGGCCGCAATCTGGTACCGGTGACGATGGAACTGGGTGGCAACGCCGCGCACATCGTGTTCGAGGACGCCGACATCGACAAGGCGATCGGAGCGATCATCAAAGGGTTCGTCTTCAACTCCGGGCAGTTCTGCATGGGCGGCCCGCGCCTGCTCGTCCAGCGCTCCCGATACGAAACGGTGTTGGACATTCTGGCCCAGGCGGTTCCCGGTGTTCCCGTCGGCGACCCGTTCGATCCGGCCACGGTGGTCGGACCCATGGCCGGAGAGCGGCACGTGCACAAGGTCGAGGAGTACGTGGACATCGCCCGCCGCGACGGCGGCCGTATCGTCATCGGCGGGCACCGTCCAGACCTGTCCGGTACGCCCCTCGCCGGTGGCTCGTTCTACTCCCCCACCGTCATCGCCGACTTGCCCGCCACGTCGCGGGTCGTTCGAGAAGAGATCTTCGGACCCGTTCTGACGGTACAACCGTTCGACACCGAGGACGACGCGGTCCGCCTGGCCAACGGCACCGAGTACGGCCTCGCTGCCGGCCTGCAGACGACGAATGTGGCTCGCGCACATCGTGTTGCAGCACGACTGCACGCCGGCATCGTGTGGGTCAACGACTGGGCAATGCTCGACCCGGCCGTTCCCTTCGGCGGAGTCAAGAACTCCGGCTTCGGCCGTGAGTACGGCCCCGAGGGCCTCGACTCGTACACCAAGGTCAAATCCGTCGTCATCTCGCTCGACTGAATCGAAGGCTCGACCGAATCGAAAGGGCAGTGCCATGACCACAACCACAGCGGCAGTAGTCGAATCGGGCGGAGCCGCGTTCACATTGTCCCCGGTCCAACTGGGCGAACCCCGCAGCGGAGAAGTGCGCGTGCGCATCGTCGCAGCCGGCTTGTGCCACACCGATCTGGGCGTCGCCGCGGGCGGGCTGCCGTTTCCGCTTCCCGGCGTCCTCGGCCACGAGGGTGCGGGGGTCGTCGAAGCCATCGGTCCCGGAGTCACCGGCGTGCAGGAAGGTGACCACGTTCTGCTGTCGTTCACCTCGTGCGGTACCTGCGGAAACTGCCGAGCCGGTCATCCCGCCTATTGCGCAACGTGGTTGCCGCTCAACCTCATCGGCGGGGCTCGCGCCGACGGCTCCAGCACGATCACGCGCAACGGCACTGCGCTCGGAGGCCATTTCTTCGGCCAGTCGTCGTTCGCGAATCACGCGATCGTGGACGAGCGGAGCCTGGTTCGGGTCGATTCCTCCGCACCGCTGGAGATCCTGGCACCGCTGGGCTGCGGGGTGCAGACCGGAGTCGGTGCCGTGTGGAATGTGCTGCGACCACGCCCGGGAGATACCGTCGTGGTGACCGGCGCAGGCGCAGTGGGTCTTTCGGCCATCATGGCTGCCGCTCTCACTCCCGCGGCCAAGATCATCGCGGTCGATCGGGTTGCCGAACGCCTGGAACTGGCCACCGAGTTGGGAGCGACCCACGTCGTCGACGCCACTCGCGAGGACACCGCGGCAGCGTTGGCAGAACTGACCGAGGGCTCCGGCGTCGACGGAGCCATCGAAACCACCGGGAACGTAGGGGTGCTGCGCACCGCGATCGATGCCCTGGCCCCTCGTGGAACCGCCGTCGTCGTCGGCGCTCCGCCCTTCGGCACCGAGGTCCCGGTCGACGTCAACGCCATGCTGCCGGGCCGACGCATCGTGGGACTGACCCTCGGCGACAGCGAAACGCAGACCCTGATTCCGGTGCTGGTGGATCTTGTCGTGTCGGGTCGATTGCCCCTGCAGCGCTTGATCACTCACTACCGATTCGACGACATCAACTCCGCGGTGGCGGACATGATCAGCGGTGCGTCGATCAAACCGGTCCTCCTCTTCTGACCGGGCTTCCGGCATCCGGAAGTCCGCTCGCACCGGCGGGGTGGCGTGCCACACACTCGATGTCACGATCGCTGACGAGACGTCAAGCGACCGAACGACTTCTACGTGTTCAGGAGAATCGATGACGACAATCGTCCGTAACCAGTGGTATGTCGCTGCGTACAGCAGAGAAGTGGGCCGAGAGCTGTTCTCGCGCACCATTTGCAGCGAGCCCATTCTGTTGTGGCGCACCGAGTCCGGGGCTGTGACCGCAATGAGCGATCGTTGTGTGCACCGGCGGTACCCACTCTCCGCGGCCCCCAGCCACCTCGATGGCGACACCGTGGTCTGCGGGTACCACGGATTCACGTACGGCAGTGACGGCGGCTGCGTCTCTGTTCCCGGACAGAAGCGGGTGCCGAGGACGGCCAGGCTCACCACCTATCAGGTGCACGAGCAGGATTCGTTCGTCTGGGTGTGGATTGCCGACCCGGACGATCCGATCGACGGCGACATCACTCGTATTCCCCGGGCCCCGTGGATGGACTCCCCGGACTACACCGTGGTGAGCGGAATGGAGCCGATCTCGTGCAACTATCAGTTGCTCGTCGACAACCTCATGGACCTTTCGCACGAGACCTACCTGCACGGCGGTTACATCGGCACTCCCGAAGTCGCCGACACACCGATCACCACCGAGATCGACGACGATCGCAACGTCATCTACGTTTCGCGGCACATGGACGACGCCGAATGCCCACCGTTCTACTCGAAGTCCACCGGCATCGACACGCGCATCTCGCGTTGGCAGGACATCGAATACATGCCCCCGTGCCTGTATCTACTGCACAGCCGCATCGCTCCGCTCGGATCACCGCTACCCGCGGACGACGGCTCCGACGCCCACGCGTTCCACAGCGAGATCGTGTACGCGATCACTCCGGAAACCGAGACCTCGACACACGACTTCTGGGCTGTTGCTCGCGATTTCGCAATCGACGACAACGAAGTGTCCCAGTTTCTGGCCGAGAACAATCGCACCGTGGTCATGCAGGACGTGGTGGCGCTGAACATTCTTCAGCAAGCACTGGACACCGAAAAGGCCGGCTACCAGGAACTGTCGATCAACATCGATGCGGGCGGCCTCGGTGCGCGTCGGCTTCTGAGCAAACTCCTCGAGGGCTCGCGAGCAGGTGCCGAGGTGGTGTCGTGACACCGGAACCGAATCGAATGCTGCAGGGCCCCAACGTGCTGCGTGTGGTGTGGGTTCCGGGTACCGACCGGCTGCGCGGCGTCTGCCATTGTGGCTCGTCCCGGCTCGAGGAGGATCCGGCACTGCTGTGGGAGTGGTTGCTCGCGCACCCCATCGGGCACTTCTCGACCGTCGACCCCGGCCATCCCGAGTTGCCCTCGGTGCGAGGCGAACTCGTGAGTCACGTGGGGAGAGCCGAGTGACGCGAAACCTCCCCGAGTGCGACCTGGATCTGATCGTCTCGGACAAGTGCAGCGGCGCGGATGGCGTTGCCCTGCTGCAGTTGCGCAAGCCGGACGGCACAGACCTGCCGAGCTGGACGCCGGGAGCTCATATCGATCTGGAGTTGACTTCAGACATCACCCGCCAGTACTCGCTGTGCGGAAGCCCGGCCGACCGCGACACCTGGCGCATCGGAGTCCTACGAGAACCGGCATCCCGCGGTGGTTCGCTCCATGTCCACGACACCCTTGCCGTCGGCGACACCGTCCGTGTCCGTGGACCGCGCAATCACTTCGAGTTGACCGAATCCGAGAACTATCTGTTCATCGCCGGCGGTATCGGAATCACACCCATCATCACGATGGTGGCCGAGGCCGAGCGGCGTGGGGCCGGGTGGTCGCTGGCGTACGGCGGCCGGTCCCGCGACAGTATGGCGTTCGTCGACGAGCTCGTTTCCCGCTACCCCGGCAACACGACCGTGGTCCCGCAGGACGAAAAGGGACTGCTCGATCTCGACGATCTGCTCGGGACTGCGCGCGTCGGCACGGCCGTCTACTGCTGCGGACCGGGGCCCCTGCTGGACGCCGTGACCGAACGCGCGGGGCACTGGCCCGAAGGAAGCGTGCACCTCGAACGGTTCCGTGCCGACACACTCGATCGGCCGACATCGGGTGCGTCATTCGAAGTCGAACTTTCTCTGAGCCGACGAACCGTCACCGTGCATCCGGACGAATCGGTGCTCGACGCCGTGACGAACTCGGGAGTGCAGGTGCTCTCGTCGTGTAGAGAGGGAACGTGCGGAACCTGCGAAACAGCCGTTCTCGCCGGCACCGTCGACCATCGCGACACACTGTTGACCGAGGAGGAACGCGGTGCCAACGACACCATGATGATCTGTGTGTCCCGGTCGACGGGCCCCCGGCTCGTTCTCGAACTGTAGAGCTCGTTGTACGACATTCCTTACGAATCGAAGCCCGACGAATCGAAGAAAGCACTCCATGACGGCCGAGGGCCCCGCTCGCACCGGTCCGGTGGCCGTACGCGCGCTGACACTGCTGGAGGCGTTCACGCCAGAGCATCCGACCTTGACGTTGAGCGAGCTCGCTCGACGATCGGGGTTCCCGCTCTCCACCACGCACCGGCTCGCGCTCGATCTCGTCGGGTGGGGAGCGATCGAGCGCGATGACCGGACGGGCAGATTCCACATCGGTCTGCGACTGTGGGAGATCGCGTCACTCGCACCGCGGGGCCTGGTCCTCAGGGAAAGCGCGTTACCGGTCATGGAAGATCTCGCCCACGTCACTCAGGAGAACGTGCAGCTGGGAGTACGCGACGGTCACGAGGTCGTGTTCGTCGAGAGAATTCGCAGCCGTGACTCGGTGGCCCTGCGCACGCGCGTCGGCGGCCGTTTCGCATTGCCGCCCACCGGAGTCGGTCTGGCGCTGCTGGCCCACGCGCCCGCCCACGTTCAGGAGGAGGTGTGCTCGGCACCGTTGACCAGATTCACCGAGCACACCATCTGCGATCCGGACATCCTGCGGCGCACGCTGGCCGATATTCGGAGAACCGGTGTCGCCGTCAGCGACAGACAGATCACCTCGGACGCCGTATCGGTTGCCGCACCGATCTTCGACCGCAGTCGTACGATCCGCGCGGCCGTCTCGGTCGTCGTCGATGCCGATACCGCAGCCCCGCACATGCTCGCCCCGTTGCTGCGGGCCGCCGCCCTGAGTATCGAACGCGCACTGTCCCCGCCCGACATATCGGCGCGCTCGTAATGCGCGGAGCACGGTCGGTGTGATTACCCGATCTCGTGGTACCCCTGGAGTATGAGTGAATTCGCGACGGGACCGGTAGCTGCGTCCGACAATCCGCCTTCATCGGTCCCGCCGTCATGGGGACTGGAGTCGACGTTGGTGGACGACGTTCCCGGCTTCACGGTGCCGTGGCAGGGCGCACCTGCACCGAATCCGCGGGTGCTGATCCTCAACGAGGACCTCGCCAGGTCACTGGGGCTCGACCCGTCGATGCTGCGCTCCGAGCAGGGCGCAGGCGTGTTGTCCGGGGCTGTCTCACCGGCCGATTCGACCCCCTCGGCGATGGCGTACGCCGGTCATCAGTTCGGCGGATTCGTGCCGTTGCTGGGCGACGGTCGAGCACTACTGCTGGGCGAGCTGCACGACGAACACGGCCGACGAGTCGATCTGCATCTCAAGGGCTCCGGTGCCACGCCGTTCTCCCGCGGCGGAGACGGGCGCGCGGTGGTGAGTGCGATGCTGCGCGAGTACCTGATCAGTGAGGCCATGCACGCTCTGCACATCCCGACCACCCGCTCGTTGGCCGTCGTCACGACGGGTGAGCAGGTAGTTCGAGAGGCAGGTCCGCAGCCCGGCGCAGTGCTGGCTCGGGTTGCCTCGAGCCACCTGCGCGTAGGGACCTTCGAGTTCGCGGCCCGCCGCGAGGGTCTCGCGCAGAACCTCGCCGACTATGCCATCGCACGTCATTATCCCGAGCTCGCCGACCTCCCTGCAGAGGGCGCGGAGAGTCGATACCTCGCATTCTTCGAGGCCGTCGTCGACAGGCAAGCACAGTTGGTGGCGCAGTGGATGTCCGTCGGCTTCGTGCACGGCGTCATGAACACCGACAACACGACGATCTCCGGTGAGACGATCGACTACGGGCCGTGCGCGTTCATCGACGCCTACGATCCTGCAACGGTCTTCAGCTCGATCGATCACGGCGGCCGCTACGCGTACGGCAACCAACCCGCCGTCCTGGGTTGGAACCTGGCACGATTCGGCGAAACACTACTGCCGCTGGTCGATTCGGTTCCGGACCGCGCCATCAGCGCGCTGACGACGGTGTTGGACTCCTACGGTGATCGCTACCGACAGCACTACGAGAACCTGATGGCCGCCAAGCTCGGCCTCGATGGGATCGCCCCGGACAACAGTCTCCTCGACGACCTGCACGTGCTTCTGCGGGATCACCGTGCCGACTGGACCCTGACCTTCCGCGCGTTGGCGGAGAATCTGCGGGGCAACGACGCAGATTTTGCGTCACTCGTACCGCACGAGGCAGCTGCACCGTGGCTCGAACGATGGCGCGCAGCGGTGCTCGAGCGGGGCCACGACCTCCGGTTTGTCGCGGACGCCATGGACCGAGTGAACCCCGCGTACATTCCTCGCAACCACGTGGTCGACGCGGCGCTGGCAGCAGCGACCGAGGGTGACCTCGCACCCTTCGACCGCTTGTTGTCGGTCGTGACGAATCCGTTCGACGGTCGGGACGAGCTGTCGCAGTACGCCGGACCCGCGCCCGTCGACTTCAGCGCGGGGTTCCGAACGTTCTGCGGGACGTAGTCAGCTGACCGCAGCAGTTGCGACGCGATATTCGCGTCGCAACTGCTGTGCGGCACAGGGAGTTCGGGCCTACTTCTCGTCGGGATCCAGGGCGTCCTTGATCTTCCCCATGACGCCCTTCTCGGTACCCAGTGCGGCCGACGCGGGATCTCCCTTGGCCCCGTCGTACGTCGCGTACAACTTCGGATCGGGTGCAGGCGCGGATGCCTTCCCGCCCAGAGGCTGCGGATCGGCGAGGAACCCCATCTGCCGTTTGCCGTCGGGCGCAAGCCGATTCGCCCAGCCACCGGTCGAGGAGAACTCACCGTCCGAGAGGTGCCACAGATCGGTTGCGTGCTCGGATGCCTCCTCGTCGAGAAGTGCACTCGGTGCTACGACGTCCTCGAGTCCGTCGGCTTGCAACTCTTCGATGGCAGCGAGCCACAGGTTCTGATGGTGCGTATCGCGAGCGAGATTGAACTGCAGCATGGCCTTGACGCCCGGGTCGTCGGTCATGTTGTACAGACGCGCGGTCTGCAGCCGCCCTTGCGCCTCGGCGGCAACGTTCGCACGAAAATCTGCGAGCAGGTTGCCACTGGCGATGATGTACCGACCGTTCCACGGGTAGCCGTTGGAATCCGCCGGGAGCGCACCGCCGCCGGACACGATCGCCTGCTGCGGGTCCATGCCGCCCATCACTGCTGCTACCACGGGATCGGTAGCAGCGGCTTTGGTCGACTCGGTGGCCGGTGCACCTTCGAGCAGACGAGCGACCATGGTGGCCAGCATCTCCACGTGACCCATTTCTTCGGTCGCGATGTCCATGATCAGGTCCTTGTACTTGCCCTCCATGCGACAGTTCCAGCCTTGGAACAGATACTGCATGGTCACGGTCATCTCGCCGAATGCACCACCGATGAGCTCCTGAAGCTTGTGTGCGTACACAGGATCCGGCTTCTCGGGCTTGGCATCGAATTGTAGGTAGTCGGTGTGTCGGAACATAGGGACTCCAGTTCGGGTCGAAGTTCGAGCAGGTGACTCGATCCGGCTACCCGCCGAAATTCCCAGCAAACACTTTGCACTGCAAGGGTTTAGAACTCGATACACAGGTCGGGACCGCGACTTCTCCACGCCTCGACGACGGACACCGGCGGAACATCCCGGTACACAGGGCTTTCCGCAGCACCGTCCGCACGAGGGCCGCGGTGCTATCGACCTACAGGTAAGTCCCCTGCAGTGCGTCCACTGCAGCGACTCGAGGTCGCGAAGGCGTCGTCGCCGCGCCGACGACCCGACCGAGCGAGCCGGCACGCTCGACGTGCACACGTTCGCTGAGCCGTCGCACATTACGGTCGGCAGCGGAGGTGGCCAGGACGACGGTGAGGCGATACCCACGGCACAACAGCCGATGGGCTGCGTCGACGATGTACTTGGTTGCGGCATCACCGATCTCGGTGACACCGACCAGGTCGACCACCACCGGTCGGTCGGCGAGCACGGACCCCGCCAGGCAGTCTGCCAACAGGCGGGTATTGCCGGGGATCTCGAGTGCGCCCTGCACCGAGACGACGATGGGGCCGTCGTCTCCGCGGTCGACGGACATCGAAAACGACGAGGATTCGGGAATCATGGGCATTGACCTCCACAGATCGAAGACTGTGGCAGGGGAAGATCGTGGTTCGTACCGCAGTCGATTCTGCGGGCGTGGTCTCCACCCAATCACTGTGTAGGATACCTCGACTCGGGCCTGGATGCGACCACCCCTGCGTTCGGCGGGGCCGTTGGCGTGCGCTCGGGACAGGTGCGAATGCACCCGCGAGGCTCTGTATATTATGACCCCGTTCGGTCGAGTCGGGGCCGGGAGTTGACGAGTGGCTGCCTGCTGTCCATGCGGGGGCCCGACCGAAACGAGCCCACCAGATGAGTGACTTTTCCATCGAAGACGACCGTCTTCACGAAGCACCGGACGCCTCGGGTTCGGCGTTCGCCCGGATCGGGCAATACATCCAAGCGTTGCGCCGAATCAAGGGGAAGATACTGACCGGTGCCGACGTCGATGCCGTTCTTCAAGCCGTGTGCTCCGAGGTCGCAGCCGTGGTTCCCGACGCGGGTCTCGTCGGCATCACCATGCTCGACGACACCGGCCGACCGCGAACCGTGGCGTCCACCGACCCCGCTGTGCACGACATCGATTCCGACCAGTATCGCGCAGGTCAAGGCCCCTGCCTGCACGCAATCCGCAGCGGACGTATGGTTCGCGCACAGGCGCACGAGGCAGTAGCTCGCTGGCCTCGCTTCGCTGCCGCAGTGGCCGATCTGGGCGTCCACAGCTATTTGTCGGCCCCGCTGACGCCCGACGAGCACCGCCACGGGTCGCTGAACATCTACGGGACGAGTGCCGACGGCTTCGACCCACTCGACGAGGTCTCGGTGGCCCTGCTCGCCACCTCGATCGAGACCGTCATCGCGATCACCGAGCGCGCCCGGTCGGCCGAACGAGAAATCACCGGCCTGCGGACAGCGATGAAAACGAGAGCTGACATCGACCAGGCGAAAGGAATCATCATGGCGATGCGCGGAATCTCCGCCGACGACGCGTTCGCCCTGCTGTCCGAGCAGTCGCAGAACAGAAACATCAAGGTCAGCGAGATTGCGTCGGCGATGATCGAGTCGGTTGCCGAACATTCGAACTCTCGAACCGGCCTGCACGAAGAAACGAACAGTGGGTATGATTCGGACAGCGTGGTGTAGCCCCTGCCCGCAGTCGACAGCGCCGCTCGCACCGGGTTCGCCTCGGTTCTGCAATCCTTGCCGGTCTCGGTTACGCCGCAGTGCGCTGTTCGACGAACATGCCACTCACAGGGTAAGGACGGTGACCCCCTATGAAACACAACGAATTGCTCGGGCTCGGCATTACCAGCGAACACTATGACAACGCAATTGTTCTGCGGGTCAACGGAGAAGTGGATCTCGCGACCGCGTCCGATCTCGCTCATCACATCGAACAAGCTGTCACGGCAGCGCCGGCAGCCGTGATCGTCGATCTGTCGGGGGTGTCCTTCCTGGCCTCCGTCGGCATGAGCGTGCTCGTCGCAGCTCGCCGAAAGGCATGCTGCTCAACCTCGTTGGTGGTGGTCGCATCCGGGCCGACCACGGGTCGACCGATGCATCTGGTTGGACTCGATGCTGCGATTCCGATTTTCACCGATATCGATTCAGCCCTCGAGTCCGTCGGTTCGTCGCTGAGGAAGTCCGTAACCGGGGCATCGGGCTCGTCCGAGTCCGGTGCCGGGTGTCCAGAGTGTGCGACCGGCACGTCGACCGCGGATGTACACACTGCGTGAACCGGTCCGATTTCCACCGCCTACCCGTCGAGATCGCACTAGTCTTGGTCGATGACGACGGGTGACGAGGACGAGGACGAGGACCACCGTGCGTGGAACGACAAAGCGCGCAACGAAACTCCCACCCAGCAGTTGGATCGCAATTGGTCGTCGTTGCTACAGGAACTCCGTGTCGTACAGACCGGTGTACAACTTCTGACCGGGTTCTTGTTGACCCTGCCGTTCCAGGCCCGCTTCGACGGGCTGTCCACGGCCGGCCACGTGGTCTATCTGATGACGGTGTCGGCGTCGATGCTTGCGACGATCCTGTTGGTGGCTCCCGTCAGCATGCACCGACTCCTGTTCCGGCAGCGTGCAATAGGGGTCATAGTGCGCGTCGGCAACATACTCGCCATCAGCGGTCTCGCCATGTTGGGAGTGACACTGGTGGGTGCTGCCGCCCTGACGTTCGAGATAGTGCTCGGTGTGCGCGCCGCAGCCCCCGCGGCCGCTGTCGTGGCGTCGACCGCGGTCGCGTTCTGGTTCCTACTGCCCCGGATCCACCGCCGTCGATAACGTCTCGTCGACGGTGCCTCAGGGCCGGCAGTCGACGGCCGTGCGCCACCACCGATCGTCCGGCCCCACCGGCATGGCGCGCTTGTGCCGGGTCTTGTCGAACCAGCGCTCGATGGTGTCCACCGCATCGTCGTCGACGGGTCCGCCCTGCAGGTATGCGTCGATCTGTGCGTAGGTGACGCCGAGTGCTTGTTCGTCCGGGAGCGCGGGACGGTCGTCCTCCAGGTCTGCTGTCGGCACTTTGCGCCACGTCGATTCCGGTGCGTTCAGGTGCCGCAAGAGCTGCGCACCTTGGCTTTTGGTGAGACCGCTCAGCGGAGTGACGTCCGCGCCTCCGTCACCGTATTTGGTGAAGAAGCCCGTCACCGCCTCGGCCGCGTGATCGGTACCCACCACCAGAAGATTCTCCTGGCCGGCGATCGTGTACTGCGCGATCATGCGTTCGCGCGCCTTGATGTTGCCCCGTACGAAGTCGGCGATACGCGGAGTATCCAGCGCCGAGGCGGCCGAGCGCGCCGAGGCGTCGACGGCGTCGCGGATATCGACAGTGACCGTCCGGTCCGGCTCGATGAAGTCGAGTGCGACGACGGCGTCGGCTTCGTCCGCCTGAGTGCCGTACGGCAGACGCACCGCGACGAATGTGGCCTGGTTACCGAGTTCCGCGGCCTCGCGAACGGCCAGCTGAGCGAGCTTTCCTGCCAAGGTGCTGTCCTGTCCCCCACTGATGCCGAGCACGAAACCCGCTGTCCCACTCGCCCTCAGGTAGTCGGTCAGAAAGGCGACTCGGCGGCGGATTTCCTGCTCGGGATCGATCGACGGCCGAACGCCGAGCTCCTTCTGAATACGGCTACGGACAGTGCAATCGGTACTCATGTTGCGCTCCGATCTGGGTGGCGAACGGTTGTCGGTGACTCGCAGGAAGCTTGACTAGCTGTGAGCCCGTTTTCGGGCATGACGCAAGAGTGTGTCCAGCGAGAAGGCCATCGTCCGAGCCAGCACTTCTTCGGGTTCACCCTCGAAGTGCTTGCATTCGGTGCTCACGTCGCCGCGGTCGTACACCGCTGCCCACACCGTCCCCGGTGGTTGGTCTTCCTGGCTCTGCGGCCCGGCTTCGCCGGTGACGGCGATCGTCAGATGTGCGCCGACCAGCGACGCCGTCGATCGAGCCATCGCCGTCGCGGCCTGTTCGCTCACGACCGGGCCGTCGGGGACCTCGAGCAGCGTGTGCTTCACGCTCTCGTGGTACGCGACGATTCCGCCGCGATACCACTGCCCCGAGGACGGTGCCTTGCCGAGCATGGCCGCGAGATTTCCGGCGGTCAGCGATTCGGCGGTGCCGATCGCGATGTCGTACGTCTGCGCCAGGTCGGCAATCTTCCTACATACCGAGGAGGCGTCGGCCTCGGTCGGTAGACGCTGTTCTGCATCGGTGTCCATCACACACTCTCCGTACCTGATTCGTCGAAGGTGTTCGCCGGATTGTTTCAGCGACTGGTTCTGTGGGCGCGGGGCCGGAGGCTGCAGGGGTTGAACCTCCGGCCCCTGGCTCGACCGCACGGCCCGGGCGCGTACGCCGAGCTGTGTATCGACTTCCACGCACGACGGCAGTCCAAACACGGGGCTTAGGACCGATATTCGGGTCCTTATCGCAGATACCGGACCCTTGGCACGTGTTCGCGAGCAGTGCTAATTTCGGATCGACAGTCAGTTCCAGGAGGTGTGTTATGCCGAATCGACGTACTTCTGCGGGGGCAGAGCGACCGGTAGCGTTCTACTCCGACACAGACCGCGCCATGATCGACTTCGCCCTGAGATGGGTCAATCACGGAGGCGGACCGGACGACGAAATCCGGTCCGCCTTCGCGATGTCGACTCAGGACTACTACCGCACCGTGCTGGAGATCCTCGACCGCGATCCCGGCAGCGTATTCGGCGAGTTCGGCCTCAGCCCTGTCATGGTGACGCGAATCAAAGCCATTGCCAGAAGGCGCATCTGGCTCACCCGGTGATCGGCTCCGCGCTACCGGATGTCGAATCGATCGTTGTCTGCCAGCTTCGCCCACGCGGCCACGAAGTCGTCGACGAACTTGCCACCGTTGTCGGCCTGGGCGTACACCTCCGACAGCGCTCGCAGTTGTGAATGGGACCCGAACACCAGGTCGATCGATGTCGCTGTCCACTTCTGGCTGCCGGACCCACGATCCGTGCCGACGTAGGTGCCGTCCTCACTCGTCGTCCACTCGGTGTCGGAGTCGAGCAGATTGACGAAGAAATCGTTGCTCAGAACTCCGGGGCGATCGGTGAACACTCCATGGCTCGAACCACCGTGGTTGGCCCCCAAGGCTCGAAGACCGCCGAGAAGAACCGTCATCTCGGGCGCAGTCAGATTCAGCATGTAGGCGCGATCGAGGAACAACACCTGCTCGGGAGTGCTCTCCCCTGCAGCCATGTAGTTGCGGAACCCGTCGGCTCGTGGCTCGAGTACCGAGAACGATTCGATGTCGGTCTGCTCCTGCGTCGCGTCGGTGCGACCCGGCCGGAACGGGACGGTCACCTCGTAACCGGCGTCGCGTGCGGCCTTCTCGACGGCCGCATTGCCGGCCAGCACGATGACGTCGGCGAGCGAGACCTTCTTGTCACCGGCCGCCGAGCCCTCGAACTTTTCGCGTATACCGTCCAAGATTGCGAGCACCTCGCGGAGGACCTCGGGTTCGTTTGCCTCCCAACTCTTCTGTGGCTCGAGCCGAACCCGAGCGCCGTTGGCACCGCCGCGGTAATCGGTGACTCGGAAGCTGCTGACCGACGACCACGCGACACCGATGAGCTGAGCGATCGTCGAGCCCGAGTCGAGGATCGCCGACTTCAACGCAGATGCGTCCGCCTCGTCGATCAGGTCACCGTGCGCAGCGGGCACTGGGTCCTGCCACAGCTGGGGTTCGGGAACCCACGGCCCGAGGTACCGGGACACCGGTCCCATATCGCGGTGCAGCAACTTGTACCACGCCTTGGCGAACGCGAGCGAGAGCTCCTCGGGGTGATCCAACCACCTCCGAGTAATCCTCTCGTACGCCGGATCTGCCCGCATGGAGATGTCGGTGACGAGCATCGTGGGGGCACGGCCCGGACCGCCGAACGGATCGGGAATCGTGCCCGCACCGGCACCGTCCTTGGCAGTGAACTGCCACGCGCCGGCGGGGCTCTTCGTGAGCTCCCACTCGTATCCGTAGAGATTCTTCAGGTAGCCGTTACCCCACTGCGTCGGAGTCTCCGTCCAGACCACCTCGAGCCCGCTGGTGATCTGGTCCTCGGCCTTGCCCTTGCCGTAGCCGTTCTTCCAGCCGAGGCCCTGCTGTTCGATGGGGGCACCCTCGGGTTCCGGCCCGATCTTGTCGGCCGGTCCGGCTCCGTGTGTCTTACCGAAGCTGTGTCCACCGACGATGAGTGCCGCCGTCTCCTCGTCGTTCATCGCCATCCGCGCGAAGGTTTCCCGGATGTCGTGGGCCGCGGCCACCGGATCCGGCTCTCCCTCGGGGCCTTCGGGATTGACGTAGATCAAGCCCATGGTGGTGGCACCGAGGGGCTTGGAGAGCTCCCGTTCGCCGGAGTATCGCTTGTCGGTGCCCAGCCACTGATCCTCGGGACCCCAGAAGACCTCTTCCGGTTCCCAGATGTCCTCCCGACCGAAGCCGAATCCGAACGTCTCGAACCCCATGGACTCGAGCGCCGCGTTACCGGCGAACACCAGCAGATCGGCCCACGAAATCTTGTTGCCGTACTTCTGCTTGACCGGCCACAGCAACCGACGCGCCTTGTCCAGGTTGGCGTTGTCCGGCCAACTGTTCAGTGGCGCAAAGCGTTGCGCGCCCTGACCCCCACCGCCTCGTCCGTCGAACGTGCGGTAGGTGCCGGCGGCGTGCCAGCTCATACGAATGAAGAGTCCGCCGTAGTGGCCGTAGTCGGCCGGCCACCAATCTTTCGAAGTGGTCATCACCGAGATGACGTCGGCTTTGAGCTCGTCCACGTCGAGCTTCTCGAATTCCGCTTTGTAGTCGAGCTTTTCGCCGAACGGGTTCGATTTGGAGGTATGCGCATGCAGGATGGACAGGTCCATCTGCTCCGGCCACCAGTCCTTGTTCGTCAGCGGTGCGTGCGCCTTGGGCTTCGGCGACTCGATGACCGGATTCTCGCTCTCGCTGGTGCTGGCGGTCTCGGTGGCGGAGTGGGGTGGGCGTGCGTCGGAGGTCACGAATTGTCCTTTCCGATGGGCATTGTGGATGGACGATCGCGGGCTGCGATCGATCGGTCGGATGCACAACTGGGGCACGTTCCCCAGTAGGTCACCTCGGCCTCGTCGAGGACGAAACCGTGATCTCGGGCGGGTCGTGCACACGGTGGCTCACCGGTGGCGCAGTCGGCGTCGACGATGAAACCACAGGAACGGCAGACGATGTGGTGATGATTGTCTGCCACCCTGGTTTCGTAACGTGCGGAGTGACCCGCGAGGCGGATACGACGAACCAAACCCGATGCAGTCAACGCATCGAGCACGTCGTACACGGCCTGCTTCGAGACAGTGGGCAGGGTGGCGCGCGCCAGTCGCAAGATTGTGTCGGTATCGGAATGCGGTTGTGCATCAACGATATCGAGAACCAACTCTCGGGGACGCGTCACCCTCAGTCCGGCGTCACGAAGCATGCTGGCGG
The DNA here is from genome assembly GCF_002258475.1 of Rhodococcus sp. 06-1460-1B. Taxonomy (NCBI): domain Bacteria; kingdom Bacillati; phylum Actinomycetota; class Actinomycetes; order Mycobacteriales; family Nocardiaceae; genus Rhodococcus; species Rhodococcus sp. 06-1460-1B. The sequence continues at coordinate 176,823 of NZ_NOYS01000004.1, read as the reverse complement.
AAGTGCTTGCCATGGCTTTCACGATAACCACCTTCGGTCGCATCGTCGATCGTTTCCTGGAATCGGTCGATTGTCGCGGCGCGGGAACGGCCGCCTGCAGACGAGGCCGACCACCGCGATCAACCCGCGTCCTGTGCCACCGGCGAGTTCCACTCGGCAGTAGTGAAACGGGCTGCGTGAGCAGCGACGGCGGCAGCGTCTGCATTGCGCGAGAAGATCCGGCGTTGGCGTTGCGCGCCGTTCCCGAGGTGCGTCAAACGTTCGAGAGAAGTCTGCACGCACCGGAGGTCGCCTGTGCTGGTCAGCGCCGGTTCCACGTAGCGGACGAGCGATCGGAGCAGACTCGATGCCGACACCGGTCTCCCGGTGCTCGGATCCACTGCGACGCCGGTCAATCCATCCATGCGGGCACGGTGGTATGCCGCTGCGAGGTGATTGCCGGCCACGACGAGTGCCGGCTCGCCGCGGTCGATGGACCGAAGGGCCGTGACGACGAGACCGCGGACCAGTGCAGCGGACAGCACCACCTCCTCGGCGACGGCAGGTACGTCGCCGACCCGCACCTCGACCGTCGGCTGGTGGGAGCTGGGCCGTACATCCCAGTAGAGCGATGCTTCGTCGAGAATCATCCCGGTCTCGATCATCGAGCCGACCAGGTCGTCGTACTCCGCCGTCGAACTCAGGTGAGGGGGCGGACCAGCCGTCGGCCACCTGCCCCACACCGTCGAACGCCAACTCGAGTGCCGAGTGTCGACGCCGTCGTGTATAGCGCTGTTGCACGTCAACGCCAGGAGTGTCGGGAGCCAGGGTCGCACGACATTGCATACCCCGATCGCCGTCTCCTTGTCCGGCACCTCGACATGAATGTGACCCCCACACGTGGCAACGCTCTCTGCCAGTGCCCCGTAGGTCTCGGCAAGACGCCGATAGCGGGAGCCGTCCGAGATGGGCAGGCGGCCACGATCAGCAGGCGCAACCGGCGAGACACCTGCCGCCAGTAAGTGGGCACCCTGCGCCAGGGCCACCGCCGACAGCGTGGCGCGGGTGGAGATCACGTTCTCCCGCAATTCGCGAAGACACTGCAGCGGAGGCGAATTGGCCTCCACCTGCACCTCGGTCAGCTCCGAGACGGCATCGATTCCCGCAGCTCGGGCATGCGCAACGACACCGGGGCCGACCGCCACCGGACGCAGCATGTCGATGTCGGCGAGAAAGAACTCCTCCTCCACTCCAACCGTGGGGACTGCCTCTGCACTCATCGGGCGCTGTCGCCCGGGTGATCGCCGACCCCCACCGCGAGATACACCGCGGCGACGATCGTGCACGGTGCGGAACTGCCGGTCACGCCGACCGCGCAGGCGTCTCGCCTGTGCAGGAATTCGAAACCTGTTCGGATCTCGCCGGTTTCACCGCACTTCGAACGGCGTCCGCGACGCTGCGGACGCACTCCGTACCGAGGTGAGCGCCACTCGGATCGAGTTGTCGCTGCAGCTCGGGTGTACAGGCGACGATCGCGCGACACCGGTGCGCAGCGAGCCGCGAGGCAGCTGCCGAGAGGACGGGAACCACTGCGGGGTCGACGAATTCGACATCGAGCAGATCCACGACCAGCGACCGCCCGCACACGATGGCCTCCGACACGCATTCGCCTATGACCGGAATTGCCGATCTATCGATCGACCCGACGATGCGGATGACGACCGGTCCGCCGACGAGTTCGTCCACGGACAGCGCGAATGCGCCGTCCTCGGGATTGTCCGGCCCACAGAACGACAATCGAATCGATTCCGGATCACTGTGCACCGACCGTAGAAACACCATTGCCCACCTCCACCGGCTCGCGACCGGAGACTGTCGGCTGCCTCTGACACCAGTTCTCGAGAAAACGAATCTCGGACCATCAGGTGTCGAAGAGCGCGGTCGGGCACATCTCGCAGTCGCTACTTCCTGACTACGGGGCTTCTCCTCAACCGCGTGGAAACAGTGTATACACAAATGCGCCTGGCGAAACACGCTACGCTGCTGCGATTGTCGGCGGTTGACGGTTGAACCGACCGCAATCCAGTGCCCGGTAGCCGTACCGAACACGCTCCCCGCTTCGGCCGCAAGGCACGACGGTTCGGCCCGTTGTGAGCGTTCCAGCGATGGCAACTCCCTCGTGTGAGGTTTCGCAACGCGGCTGCACGTAATAGGGTGTTGTTCGACGCCCAGTTGCGATGACCGTTCTGGCCGCGTCTCGAGCACGCTGACTCCAAAATCGGGTCGGCATATCCCACACCCTTCACCGGTGCCGGGCTATGCGCCCGAAAGGGGCCGTGCGAACCCATCAGGGATCGAATCGATATGCACGTTGCGCTTGTCTCCGAACACGTGAGTCCGATAAATGATGCGGCCGGCATCGAGGCAGAACAATCGGCTGCCCAGCTCGATCGGCTGGCCTCGTCGCTTGCCCGCGCCGGCACCCGAGTCGATGTGTACACCAGGAAGCAGAACCCGGATCACGAGGACGAGCTGCTCACCCCCGACGGTTACCGGGTGGTCAACCTGTCTGCGGGGCCTGCTGTCCCGATGACCGAAGAGGAATCGATACCTCACACGAGTGCGTTCGCCTCCTCGCTCCGCGATCACTTGCTCCGAACGAAACCCGATGTAGCACATGCACATTCATGGGTATCGGGGCTGGCAACCGTACTGGCCGCCGGCGCGACGGGCGTCCCCACGGTGATGTCGTTCCACGGTCTCGCCGCGACCGACCGATCCGGGCCCCCGACGGCAGGCACCGATTCGGTGGTTCCCCGGGCGGCCATGGAGAAGAAGATCGCTCGATCGGCGAGCCGCATCATCGCGTCGTGCCCCGACGAGGCCGACATGTTGACGCGGATGGGCGTCGCCAGAGCCAAGGTGTCCATCGTCCCGACCGGGGTGGATCTGAGTGACTTCGATCCATCCGGACCGACCGCACCACGCAGCGGTGCCGCGTGCCGGGTGGCGACCGTCGGGTCGGACGCCGACGTATCGACGATCATCGAACTGCTCGGAAAACTCGACGACACCGAATTGGTCGTTGTCGGCGGCGAGCCACGCGACTCCAGCGGCGTGGCGCAGCTACGCACGGTCGCCGCAGCACACGGCATGGCCGGGCGCACGGTGTTCACCGGCCCGGTCCGCCATCGCCACATGTCGTCGCTGTTGAGGTCGGCCGACGTGTTCGTCTGCCTGTCCCCGACCGAATCGGCAGGGATCGCCACCCTCGAAGCCATGGCGTGCGGACTTCCCGTCGTCGCATACGGAGTGGGCTACGCCGGAGAGTTGGTGATCGACGGGGTCACCGGCCGCTCGATCAGGCCGGGCGACCGTCGTCGCTTGGCACGAGAGCTGGCCCTGCTGCTACGCAACGAGTCCAGGCGTTTCGAGCTGGGAGTGTCCGGATCCGACCGTGCGCAATCTCGCTTCTCGTGGGACCGCATCGCCGAGGACACTTCACGCGTCTACGAGGCAACCGCACAGACCGGGTCGACAGTGAACGCCGGGTCGACCCAGCAAGCCGGCTCGACTCACGACCATCCGGTGCCGCCGACTGCACCCTCTCGTCGGCACACGGTGTGAACAGCCGTCGAGCCTATCTGGACGAGCGTTCCTTGTTCGATTCGGAACCGAGGTCGACGAGTTCTGCGGCCAAGGTGGCCACCGGGACGTTCTGGGTTTGCGACAGCCGTGAAATCAAGTCGAACGCCTGTACCGCATCGATTCCGTACCGCTCCATCAACATGCCCTTGGCTTGGCCGATGATGTCCCGTGAAGCCAAGCCGGACTTGAATTGCTCGGTCTTGTTCGCTGCATACAACGCCACCGCAGCGTGGGTTGCGAGCACGCGACCGAGTTCCTCGTCCTCGTCGCTGAACGCATCACTGGTCAGTGCGAACAGATTGAGCGCCCCGATGGTGTCCTCGTTGGTGTAAAGGCGGAAGGACAGGCTGCTGAGAACCCCTGCGCCCACCGCCTCCGGACCGAAACGTGGCCAGCGGGAATCGGAGCGGAAGTCGTTGCACCGCACGAACAGCTCGCTTCGTGCGGCATCGATGCACGGCCCCTCGTCGAGGCGTTCCTGCATTGCGTCCAGGCGCACCGGCAGCTCACTGGTCGCGGCGTGCGACTGGTACTTCTTCGGCCCCGCCACCACGAGAATGTCGGCGCAATCGACCGCGGGTATCAGAGATCGGGCGCTCTCCGTCACGCCGCGCAGAGTCTCGTCGAGACTGGACGGTGCGAAAAATGACCTCGTCGCTTCGGCAATCGCCTGTGTGAGGTCGCGAGCTGTCATCGATCGATCGGGTCCCATACCTGACGATGCTAGTCAACAGGAATCGACCGCTCGACGGTTGAGTCCACCGGAAGCGGGGCATGCAGAGCGCAGCAACCAACCGACCGACGATCAGGAGTGCTCATGACCATGCCGACCGATGCAGGTGCAGAGATCCCATCCGAGGGCAGCAACGACGGTCCGCGCGAAGAATTTTCCGACGAGGCTGCAGTCGGTGCTCACGTCGACGAAGAGAACGTCCCACACCCGCCCGAGGACGACACGCAGAACTGATTCATCGGGCGGTCGGGGTCAGGCGGAAGATCGGAAACCGCCTGCCCTCGGCCGTCTCCGTGTATTTCGCGAATCCGTCCGATGCGTCGAGGAATTTCTGCCACTGCCGGTCCCACTCGGATTCCGGAATCTCGTCGGCGTCGACGGCAACGGTGCGAATGCCTCCGTCCCCGGGTGTCTCGATGTCGATGGCCGGATGGGCTCGCAGATTGTGCACCCACGCTGGATCTTTCGGTGACCCGGCAGCCGAGCCGACCACCAACCAGCTCTCTCCCTCCGGAATCGCCATGAGCGGGTTGAGCCGCACCGCGCCGCTCTTGGCACCGATCGTGTGTAGAACAACGAGCGAATCACCGAAGCCGGCCGTGGACACGTGGCCATTGTTGCTTCGGAACTCGTCGATGATGATCTCGTTGAAGTCGGCCATGGGCCGATTATGCCGCCGATGCGGCGCGGCCACTCCGCTTTTCGCCGGCGTTCGACGGTGTCAGTTTCCCGGTATTCCGTCCTCGTGATCGACGAGCAAAGACAACGACTCCCAATTCTCCTGCACGGCAGCGGCCGCGCCGTCCGCGTCACCCTCACTGCACAGCGTGATGATTCGTTCGTGTTGGGCTATCGAATCGCGGCCCACCAGCGAGGCGAACCGTAGTCGTTCGAGCCGGCGCAGGGTCGGCGTCACCTGCTCGAGAACCGTGACCACGACCAGATTCTGACTCGCTTCGACGGCGACTGCGTGGAACGCGTCGTCGCCGGCCAGCGCGAGGTCCACATCGCCTCGGGTGAATGCGGCGGCGAAATCCTTGTTGGCGCGACGCATCGCGGCGATGTCGCGCTTGTTCATCAGCGGTACAGCCGTCCGGACCGCGAGTGCATGCATCGATGCCGCGACCGCCTGCGCGTCCAGCACCGCCTTGCGTTCGATGGTCGACACGATGGTCGAACGCCCGGGCTGGGTGTGTACGAGGCCCGCCAGTTCCAGCCTGGCCATGGCGTCGCGAATAGGTGTACGCGACACTCCGAGCCACTGTTCGAGTTCGGCATCCCGCAGCCGCTCGCCGGGCGCGAAGGTGCCGTCGACGATGGCGTCGCGAATCGAGACGTAGGCGTTGTCGCGCAGCAGGGAGCGCTTGTGTTTTCCGAGCTCGACGGGGACCGGCATGCAAAATATCGTAGCCCACCGCTTTCGCTGGCGAGGCGTCCCACGTACAGTATGCGATATATTGCATCCTGCATGACACACCGATCAAAGGAGAACCACGTGGCGATCGCGGACTTCGAGCGTTATCCCCTCACCTTCGGCCCGAGCCCGATTCACCCGATGGAACGATTGAGCGCACACCTCGGCGGGGCCAAGATCTGGGCCAAGCGAGAAGACGTCAACGCAGGATTGGCTTACGGCGGCAACAAGACTCGCAAGCTCGAGTACATCGTCCCGGACGCTCTCGCGCAGGGTGCCGACACATTGGTCTCGATCGGTGGCGTGCAGTCCAACCACACGCGGCAGGTGGCTGCGGTCGCGGCAAAGCTCGGACTCAAAGCAGTTTTGGTGCAGGAGAAGTGGGTCGATTGGCCGGATTCGGTCAACGACAAGGTGGGCAATATCCTGCTCTCCCGCATCATGGGTGCAGATGTCCGCCTCGATCCGTCGGGCTTCGGAATCGAATTCAAGGACAGCTGGCAGAAGGCCATCGAGGACGTCGAGCGAGCGGGCGGCAAGCCCTACGCCATTCCCGCAGGCGGCTCCGACCACAAGCTCGGCGGACTCGGCTTCGCCAACTGGGCGTACGAAGTACAGAAGCAGGAAGAGGAGCTCGGCGTCTTCTTCGACACGATCGTCGTGTGCAGCGTGACCGGGTCGACGCATGCCGGCATGATCGCCGGGTTCGCCGGACAGGAACGGCCACGTCGAGTGATCGGCATCGATGCGTCCGCCAAGATCGCCCAGACCCGCGATCAGGTCGCCCGAATCGCCCGTAACACTGCAGAACTCATCGAACTGGGACGCGAGCTTCGCGACGACGAGATCACCGTCCTCGAAGGCTGGGCCGGCGACTACTACGGAATTCCCGTCGACTCCACGATCGAGGCGATCAAGCTCACCGGCCGTCTCGAAGGCGTGATCATCGACCCTGTGTACGAGGGCAAGTCCATGGCCGGACTGATCGATCTGGTTCAGCAGGGCGATATCGGCAAGGACTCCACCGTTCTCTACGCACACCTGGGTGGCCAGCCCGCCCTCAACGCCTACAGCGGAATCTTCTGAGCTGGACTTCGCGGTACCGGTGCCCGAGGATCGACAGGTGATCCTCGGGCACCGAACCTGTTTCTGCACCGGCCGACCCGAGTCGGCACGACGAGCGAAGGTGTACGCATGAGGCAGCGCTCCGACGAGTTGGACTCGCTGAGTTGCCGAATCACGGCGGCGCTGCAGGTCAATCCCCGGGCGTCCTGGGTCAGCATCGCCGAGGCGCTCGGTGAACCCGAACGCACCGTCACCCGACGCGGCAAGGAACTACTCGATTCCGGAGACGTGCGCGTGGTCGGCGTCATCGGCGCGACAGGCGCGGTCGTTCTGCGAGCTCGATGTCACGTCGGTATGGCACGTGCCGTGGCAGTCGGGTTGGCGCGCCGCGACGACACGATGTTCGTGTACGCCACGTCGGGGCACGAGGAATGCGTCGCCGAAGTCCTGGTCGACGATGCCCATCTGGCGGATCTGATGCTCGACGACTTACCCGGCATCACCGGGATCAGACGCATTCGGGTAGATCCCATCACGCGGGTCTATCGCTCGGTCCGCGAGTGGCGGCCGGCGATTCTCAATTCGCACCAGATCGCGGCTCTGACGCCTCCCGTACACGAGGGCTACCAACCGGACGGCCGTGTGGGACCGGAGATCTCGACCCTGCACCGCAGCATTCTGCGCGTCCTGGCCGAGGATGCCCGGACGCCCACCTCGGACATCGCGCGCGTCGTCGGCGCTACCGAGAACACTGTCCGACGCCACATGGACACTCTGGAACAGACCAACAAATCCCGACTGCGGGTGGTCGTCGAGCCGGCGCTGCTGGGGTATTCGGCGGAAGCCCTTGCCTGGGTCAAGGTTCCGCCTCGACACCACGAAGCACTGGTCGAGCTCTTGCTCGCACATTCGGAGGTTCGATACGCGGTGGCCCTCGCGGGCTCGGACAGTCTGCTCGTCAACCTCGCGTGCCCGGACCGAATGGCGTTGCATCGCATGACAACTGCGTCGGACTGGGCCGCCCTGGCCGACGCGATCTCGGTCGTGTCGATTCTGCGGGCCACCAAACGCAGCGGCAACCGTCTGCTGGCCGCGGACTCCGCGTCGTACCTGTATTGATCCGGTACGACGCGGCAGTCACTGCGGTCAACGGATCGGTGCGCCGGGGCCGAGCGGGATGCCGAGCATGTACCAGACTGCGAACAACGCCGCCCACACGATCAGCATGCCCAGCGCGACGGGGATGGTGAACGAGGCGAGGGTACCGATGCCCGCATTCTTCTTGTAGCGCTGGATGAGTCCGAGGGTGAGCACGAAGTAGGCCGACATCGGAGTCATCGCGTTGGTGCAGGAATCGGCGATTCGGTAGACGGCCTGGGTGGTTTCGGGGTTGACGTCGATGTACATGAGCATCGGCACGAGAACCGGGGCCAACATCGACCACATCGCCGAACCGCTGGTGACGAGCAGGTTCATCACCGAGATCAGCACCAGCATCATGGCGAACACCACGAGGGGGTGTAATCCCCCGGCTTTCAACAGTTCCGCACCCTCGACTGCGACAACGTTGCCGATGCCGGTCCACTTGAAGTAGGCGAGGAACTGCGATATCGCGAAGAACAGCACCAGGATCGGAGCAAGGGTCTTGATGCCGACGGCCATCGATTCCGGAATCTCACGGAGCTGCCGAAGACTGCCGGTGGTGCGTCCGTACACCCATCCGACCAGGACGAAGGCGATCGCGATGAAGAACGCGATGTTCTGCAGCACGATCGACTGTACGAACCCGCCGTCCTCACCACGCAGCGGCGACGAGGGAGGAAGCAGTGCCGCGACGACGACGGCCACGTACACCGCCAAAGCTGCTCCGGCGCGGCGCATTCCCTTCTTCTCGATCGGCTCGAGATCGAGTGCCAGCTTCTCCGCTCCGTCCTCGACGCCCTCGTCGGCATCGAGATTCATGTGCTTGGCCATCACCAACTCCACCACCAGGGTGATGAAGATCGAAATCACCAGTGACGACGCGAGACTGAAGAAGTAGTTGTCCACGGGGGTCACGCTGTAGTCGGCGTCGACGATCTGAGCGGCGGAGGTCGTCAACGACGACATGATGGCATCGCTGGGTGTGATCAACGGTGACGCGTTGTAGCCACCGGCGATGGCCACGAACGCCACCATCATGCCCAGTACCGGACTTCGGCCCGCTGCTTTGAACGCCATTGCCGCCAGCGGAAGGACGACGATGAATGCCGCGTCGAACATGACGTGAGACATGGTCCCGGCGAAGGCAACCGAGAACGTCACCCACTTGGCGGGCAGCTTCACGATGGTGGCGCGCAGCAGCGTGGTGAGCACACCGGAATGCTCGGCGACGGACACGCCGAGGATGACGGTCACGATGATGGGGAGCGGCGCGAACCCCGCGAAGTTGTCCAGTGCCGTCCCGAAGATCATGGCTACGCCGTCACTGCTGAGCAGGCTGCGAACCATCGACACCTCACCGGTGCTGGGTAGCACCACCCCGGTGCCCAGTGCGGCCAGGATCGCGCTGACCACTGCCAGCACTGCGGCCAGAAGCCAGAACAGCAGGAAGGGGTGCGGCAGTTTGTTGCCGACGCGTTCGATGCTGGACACGAGACGGAACAGTGTCTTCAGTCCCCAGGGCATTCGTGTTTCGGGCGCATCCGCAGTTGCCGGTGGACCGTCGATCTGACTGGACATGATTGACTCTCTTTCGCATACCGTCGGATTGCGACCGAGCCCCGGGCTCGGATGTCCTGCTCACTCAAGTCGGTTCACGTTGCCGATATGTTGCATGTGTGAAATTTTCGGCCGTCTGAGCGAAACCGCCAATCCAACGGCGAAAACGCTCAATGGACGACGATAGCCCGGTGGGCTCCGCGCGGTGGTGCAGTCTTGAAACAGGCTTCCGACAACAACTCCGGACGATCCGGATCGAAGCGAGGAGTTTCATGACCGGCGACATTCAGTCACTGTCCCTGCGCGCGCTCGCGGCACACATCCGCGATCGCGAGATCTCGGCCCGCGAGGCGCTCGAGTCGCATCTGGCTCGCATCGACGACGTCAACCCTGTCGTCAACGCGATCGTGACCTTCGACATCGATGGGGCGACCGAACGTGCGAGTGCAGCAGACCGCGCAACGGTGTCCGGCGAGGCACTGCCCGTTCTGCACGGCGTCCCGATGACGCACAAGGACAATCACCTGACCGCCGGTCTGCGCACGACTTTCGGCTCGCCGATTCTGGCCGACAACGTCCCCACCGAGGACTCGGGCATCATCGCCCGCCTCAAGCGCGCAGGTGTCAACACCACCGGCAAATCCAACGTTCCCGAATTCGCTGCAGGTTCACACACTTTCAATCCGCTGTTCGGTACCACCACCAATCCGTACGATCCGACTCGCAGTGCCGGCGGCAGCAGTGGCGGTGCCGCCGCCGCCATCGCCGCCGGGATACAACCGGCGGGCGACGGGTCGGACATGGGCGGGTCGCTGCGCACTCCGGGATCGTTCTGCAACCTCGTCGGATACCGGCCGTCGTTGGGCCGAATTCCGATGCTGCCCGCCAAGAACCCGTGGGCCTGGATCGCTCGGCAGGGCGTGCTCGCGCACGACATCGAGGACGTGCGTTTTCTGATGCGCGCGCTCGCCGGTCCGGATTCGTCCAGTCCTCGTGGTCTCCCGCTCGACGACTCGTACCGCTCGGAGGAGGCCGGCTCGCTGCGTGGGCTGAAAGTAGCGTGGACAACGGATTTCGGTCTCGGCGTACCCGTCGACCGTGAGGTGACCGACGTCCTGAGCCGCCAACTGCACGTGTTCGAGCAACTCGGTGCCAGTGTGGACGTCGATTGCCCGGACCTGTCCGACGCGGACGAGGTGTTCCAGACGACGCGTGCGTTCGACTTCGCCACCGCCTACGGGCACCTGTTGGACGAACACCGGCACCGCATGAAGAGCGCCGTGCAGTGGAACGTCGACAAGGGAATGGCGCTCACGACACGAGACATGATCTCCGCCAACACCGCTCGCAAGAATCTCGATGCCGGAGTGCGGCAGTTCTTCTCGCGATACGACGTGTTGATCGCGCCTGCCGTTCAGGTACTTCCGTTCCCCGCGGACGAGGAGTACCCCGCCGTCGTCGACGGCACGCCGATGAACAATTACCTCGACTGGATGCGGGCCGCTTCGCTGATCTCGGCGACAGGCCTGCCGTCACTGTCGATGCCCGGCGGCTTCAGCTCCTCCGGCCTTCCGGTTGGATTGCAGATCGTCACCGCCGATCGCGCCGATCACCTGCTGCTTCGGGTGGCACATGCATTCGAAGCCGAGACGGCTTTCCACCGTCGTGCGCCCGAATCGGCGGCCGCCACCGTCTGACAGATCCGGCGGGCCGAGTTCAGGACCTGGCGACCGCGGCGACGATCAGATCGGTCAACTCCCCGATCGCTTCGGCCGGTGTGAGTGACCCGGATACGGCACCGTGGGACAACGCGTCTGCGGCACCGAAGACGGCGGTCAGAGATGGCGTGGACATGCCGTCGGCATCGGTGAACGGACGCAGAATCTCCCGACACCGCTCGAAGTAGGCGCGCTCGGCGGTGCGCTTGACCTGTTCGAGTTCGGGCGAACCTTCCAGTGCGGCAAGCACACCCGTCAATTCCCTCCCCTGGGCCAATGTGCACCCCACGTAGGAGTCGGCAATGGCCTTCGCCCGACCGCGGACCGTCATGGGTGCCGAGTCGAGAGATTCCTCCAGCATCGCCGCCTGCCTGGCATCGAATTCGGTGAACAGAGCGGCAAGAAGTTCGGCGCGGGAGGCGAAGTGGCTGTACACCACCGGTTTCGCGACACCGGCATGCTCTGCGAGCCGTCCGAGAGTCAACGCGTCGGCCCCCTCGGCGCGTACGAGAGCCCAGGACACCTCGATCAACTGTGCGTTTCGATCGGAGCGCGACAGCCTCGTCCGTGCCATTCCGCCACCTCCTTGCTTATGTACTAATAGTAACCTACTGTTCGTACATAGCCGATCTTCCCCAGCCGAAGGAACAGCCATGAACACGCTCGTCGTAGTCTCCCATCCCGACCCGCACTCTCTGACCCATCAGGTCGCTCACTCCGTAGTCGAGGCCATCCGATCCACGGGCACCACCGTGGAGACCGCAGATCTCGCCGCGGAGAGCTTCGATCCACGATTTTCGGCTGCAGATCTGAGCCTGTTTCGTGGAAACGGGAGCACACCGTCCGATGTAGCCGAGGAGCAGACACGGATCGACCGCGCCGAACACCTGGTTCTCGTCTTCCCGATGTACTGGTGGTCGATGCCGGCGCTACTGAAAGGCTGGATCGACCGCGTGTTCGTCGAGGGTTGGGCCTACGAATACGGCGACAGAGTATTCGTGAAGAAGCTGGACCGACTCACCATCCATCTGGTCGTCGTCGCGGGAGACGATGCAGACAGCTTCGAGCGCCATGGCGTCCACCAGGCAATTCGAACGCAGATCGAACGCGGCATCATCGAATACTGCGGTGCCACAGTGGGATCCACGAACTTCGTATACGGGTCGGACACCAGGAGTCGCGCGGAACTCGCTGCCGAGATCTCCGCTATCGGTAGCACGGTCGCAGACCGGGTCGCCGCGCAGCGCGCGCTCACCTGACCTGCGACAGCCACGCGGGATGAGTGTGGTCAACGATTCCGCTTCTGCTCGGCACGGATCAAGCCGCCGCCGACGATCAGCCGCTGAATTTCGCTGGTTCCCTCGTACAGGCGGAGAAGACGGACATCTCGATAGATTCGCTCGACGGGAACGCCGCGCATATACCCCGCGCCGCCGTGGATCTGGACGGCAAGGTCGGCAACTGTGCCGACCATCTCGGTGCAGAACAGCTTCACCGCCGACGGCGCGATCCGTCGATCGGTGTTTTCCACCCAGGCCCGGGCAGCCTCACGCACCATGGCCCGGCCTGCCATGACTCCCGTCTGCTGGTCGGCGATCATCGCCTGGACGAGTTGATGATTGCCGATGGGCTCGCCACCCTGCGTGGAAGACGCAGCGTAGGAGACGGATTCGTCCAGGGCACGCTGCGCTTGACCGACGGCGAGAGCTGCGATGTGGACGCGGCCGCGCGCCAACGACGTCATCGCTGCCCGGTATCCGATGTCACCGTTGCCACCCACCAGAGCGTCGGCGTCGACCTCGACGTCGGTGAACGTCACATCCGCGGTTCCTGCTCCCTGCTGACCCATCTTCGCGTCCTTGTCACCGACCTCGACACCCGCAGCGTCGGCGGGGACCAGAAACACCGCGATCCCGTTGCCGCTGTTCGGCTTCGGGTCCACTCGCGCGAACACGACGAACAGGTCCGCGATGGGCGCATTGGTGATGTAGCGCTTGCTTCCGCTGATGATCCAGCCAGTACCGTCCACTACTGCCGTCGTTCTCAACCCTGCCGGGTTCGAGCCGGCACCGTCCTCGGTCAACGCGAACGACGCGACGACGTCGCCGGCCGCCATGCCGGGCAACCACGTTGCCTTCTGCTCGTCGGTGCCGAACCCGACGAGCACCTGGCCCGCGATTCCGTTGTTGGTGCCGAACATCGACCGCAACGACAGTGTGGTGTAGCCGAGCTCCATGGCAATCTCGACATCCTGAACCAAGTCGAGGCCGAGACCACCGAACTCTTGCGGAATCGCGTATCCGAACAACCCCATCTCGGCGGACTGTCTCCGGAGATCGTCGGGAATCGAATCGGCGTTCATGATCTCGAGTTCACGCGGAACCACCCGCGATCGGACGAACTGGGAGACCTGCTTCTTCACGTCCGCGAAGACGTCGTCGGGTACCTCGGCATTGCGCACGGTCATGGCACCACTATCGACGCTGCCCACGGATCGGACAACCGACAACCGACAACCGACAACCGCGAGTAGTTGACACAACAATCATAGTGGGTACCATCGAATACAGTTGACATCGCAACTACTTCGGATGTCCACCCGACGAAAGGTCTCATCGATGACGAAGATCGCAATCATCTACTACTCCGCAACCGGCCACGGATCCACGATGGCGAACAAGCTCGCCGACGCAGCGACGGCAGCTGGAGCCGAAGTACGCGTGCGGCACATCGCGGAGACGCGCGACCCCAGCACCTTCGCCGAGAACCCCGCCTGGTCCGCCAACTACGAGGCAACCAAGGATCTTCCCGCTGCCAGCGGCGACGACATCGTCTGGGCCGATGGCGTCATCCTCGGATCTCCGACGCGTTTCGGTAGCACCGCAGCACCGTTCCAGAACTTCATGGACTCGCTCGGCGGCTACTGGGCCAAGGGTGAACTTGCGAACAAGGCATACGCCGCCTTCACCTCGAGCCAGACCGCGCACGGCGGCCAGGAGACCACGCTCATCGGTCTTTACACCTCGCTGATGCACTTCGGCGGCGTCCTGGTTCCGCCCGGATACACCGACGGACTGAAGTTCGCCGACGGCAACCCCTACGGCGTCAGCCACGTCACCGGCCCCGAGAACAAGAACGAACTGGACGACGCGACCACCGCAGCGCTGACCCACATGGCCACGCGCGTCGTCACCATCGCCGAGGCTCTGGCGAAGTAAAGGCCGGCTCTCGTCACCTCGAGAAGACCGACCGATTCGCGTCCGGGTCCGCACATCGCCAGTGCGGACCCGGACGTAGTACATGCGTGATGACAAACGGCGTGTTTGTCATCTCGGGCGCGCACCGCCATGCTGTGTGCAGGGAACAGCAACTCCGCTGACTTCTGCGAGCGGTCGGTGGCGTCGCCCACCGACTCGTCGCTGCGACGAGTGCGAAACGGACATCGATGAACGATCCCGGCTTCGATCCGCTCGTTCTCCGCGCCCTGTTCGACGAATCCCCCGACGTGGTGGCCCTGTCCGCGTTCTCCGGCAGCGTGATCGACGTCAATCCGGTCGGCCTCCGCCTGGTCGGCCTGGAAGAACTACCGTCGTCAGGCCTGTCCACAGCAGATTTCTTCACCGCCCGCGGGCTCGAAGTCTCCGGTGACGTCGAACATGCGTTGCAGACGACCGGTCACTGGCAGGGTCGTACCGAATTACGCCACTTCGTCTCCGGCGGGGGCATTCCCGTTGCCCTGTCCACGTTCGTCGTCCGACGTTCCGGGCGAGAACCCGACCTGATCGCCACGATCGTCCGTGACCGCACCCGTGGACACCAGCGCGATCTGGACCTGCTGGCCGCGGCTGTATCGGCGGAGAGAATCGCAGTCGAGCAACGGGCACTGGCCGAATTGAGCGCACTTGCCGTCACGGCGGACTTCGATACTGTGCTGACTGCGGCCACGAGCACGGCGGCCAAGTTGGTGGGCGTCGAGTCTGCGGCCCTGGCCCGACGTTCGGAGGACTCGACCGACCCGCTTCTGTCCGTCGACGCGATCACCCGCACGCTCCCACACGATTTCGTGCTTGCCACCGGCGACGGGTCGTTGACCGGTTATGCCTTGGCGCGAAGGGCGATCACCGTGTGTTCCGACGTCGAATCCGAAACACGATTCGACACCTCGGCCATGGCTGCCCTGGGCTTTCGCAGCGGTGCCGCCGTTCCGATCACCATCGGTGCCGGGCTGTGGGGCGTACTGATCCTGTTCGGCCGAGAACCACACGTTTTCGGCGACGGAGACATCGCATTCGTCTCCGCAGTCGCCGGAGTGCTCTCCGCTGCACTCGAACGAGTGGAACTCGACCGCGAGCTGCGCTGGCGCAGCGCGCACGATCCCTTGACCGAACTGCCGAATCGGGCGGTGGCGTACGACGCGATCGACACTGCGCTCGCACAGGTCGCGGACACCGGCGGCCGAGTGGCCCTGCTGTTGCTCGACGTCGACGATTTCAAGATCATCAACGACAGCCTCGGCCACGACGTCGGAGACCGCGCACTCGTGCACTTCTCACGCCGCCTGGCCGCGACCGCGAGACCTGGCGATACCGTGGCCAGGCTCGGCGGCGACGAATTCCTGATGATCTGCAATCACATCGACGACGTCGCACATGCCGAACGCGTCGCCGAGTGCATCCGTTCCGCTCTCGCGGCCCCTACCGCGGAAGACGAGGGCGACGACCCGATTCCGGTGAGCGCCAGCATCGGAGTTGCGGTGTCCACTGCGGGCTCGACCCGACGCGAGCTCCTTCGATCGGCCGACCTGGCGATGTACCGCGCCAAGGACACCAGGGCCGGGCACGCCGTCTTCGACTCGAGCGACCTCTACGACGCCGACCGTGTGCGCTCCATGTCGGTGGACCTGCGCCGCGCCGTGGCCTCCGGCGACCTGACACTGGACTACCAACCCGTGATCGACGTCGAGACCGGACACATCGTTTCCGTCGAAGCTCTGGCGCGTTGGCAGCACCCAAATCTCGGTCCCATCGAACCGTCCGAATTCGTTGCCGTGGCCGAACGCACGGGTGTGGCAACGCTTCTCGACGATTGGGCCCTCACCACCGCCTGTCGACAACTCGTCGACTGGCGCGGGCTGGGCTGCGTCGGCATGCGCGTCAACATCAGCGCGCTGCAACTGCGCGACCCGGCCTTTCCCGATCGAGTGGCTGCCGCCCTGCTCACCACCGGTGCGCACGCTGACGGCGTCGTTCTCGAACTCACCGAGACGGAATGGCTCGCCGACACCGGCACGGTTGCGTCCAATTTGGCGAGACTCCACGAGATGGGAGTTGCGTTGTCACTCGACGATGTCGGGAAGGGCTACAGCAGCCTGGCCTACCTCGAACGATTCCCGGTGATCGGCAGCTTCAAGATCGACCGAACGTACATCGACGCTCTCGACACCGAGCGAGGACGAGAAGTGTTGACCGCCATCGTGTCACTGGCGAAAGCCTACGGCGTGACCGTCGTGGGCGAAGGCGTCGAGACGCAGGCTCAACTCGCCGCCCTCACCGCAGCCGGATGCAATCTGGTGCAAGGGTTTCTGCTGGGTCGGCCCGCCGACGCCGAGCACACGGCGCTACTACTGTCCCGTGACAGCGCAGCGCGACAACGCTGAGCACGTCGAACACGGGCCTCGATCTCACCGCCGGGGGCGCGCCGATGCGACGAGCATCGCCAGACCCATCTCGAAGGCGCGGGTGGCAATGGGATCGTCGGCATCCTCGTGTTGGACGGTCTCGTAGGCCGCGGCCAACCGCGGGAAAGCCTCCTCCTGGCCGGCAGGATCGAATACGACACTCGGGCCGGACATGTCGAGGACACTGCCGAGGATGAACGATTCGAACGCCGTCAGCAGAGGCAACACGTCCCTGCTCGCCCAGCCCACCGCCTCTGCGGCAACAGAGAAATCCTCGTACTCCGCCAACAGCACCGGGGTCGATGCGCGTGTGGTCATGAGGAGGGGAACGGCGCGGTGATGCTCCGCGAACGCCAATCGATAGGACCTCGCCCATTCGACGAGGCCCTCCTCCCAGGGCAATTCGCGTAGCGGTGCCGAGTCGATTCGGGCCGAGACCAGAGCTCGGACGTCTTCGATCATCGCCGCGCGGTCGGCGACGTGGTTGTAGAGGGAAGTAGGGTTCACGCCCAATTTCAGCGCCACGCCCCGCATGCTCGCACCGTCGGCTCCGTGCCGATCGACCAGGGCCAATGCGGTGCGGGCGATCAGGTCACGGCTGAGAATGGCGCGAGGTGGTCGTGCCATGGTCGCCTCCTCTCGGGCGGTCGTCGAGTACGGACAGCCTTGCATGTCGGGATTTTTTTCGATTCACCCGTTCCCAAAACCGACAGTGTGTGTTTTAGTTCTGTCATGACTTCTTCTTCCTTCACCGTGGTCGAGGCCGATGTCGCCGGCGTTTCCGCCGCGCTCGCCGAGGGCACTGTGACGAGCGTCGAACTGGTAGCGCGTTACCTCAATCGAATCGGGCACTACGACCGCACCGGCATCAGCCTCAACGCCGTTCCGGTACTGAACCCCGACGCGTTCGAGGAAGCCCGCGCAGCCGACCGGCGCCGGAGCGCTGGGCAGACCCTCGGCCCGATGGACGGAATCCCCTACACCGCCAAGTCCAGCTACAAGGTGCGCGGCCTCCCTGTGACGGCCGGCTCGCCCGCATTCGAGACCCTCGTCGCGACCGACGACGCCTTCGCCGTGGCCCAGCTGCGAGCGGCAGGCGCCATCTGCCTGGGCCTGACCAACATGCCGCCGATGGCAGCGGGTGGAATGCAGCGCGGACTCTACGGACGCGCCGAAAGCCCCTACTCCGCAGAGTTTCTCACCTCGGCGTTCGGCTCGGGATCGTCGAACGGATCGGGTACTGCGACAGCTGCGAGTTTCGCTGCCTTCGGACTCGCCGAGGAAACCTGGTCCTCGGGCCGCGCACCCGCGTCGAACAATGCGCTCGTCGCCTACACGCCCTCTCGCGGGGTGATCTCGGTGCGGGGCAACTGGCCGTTGGTGCCCACGATGGATGTCGTTGTGCCGCATGCCCGTACGGTCGACGACCTACTGCACCTACTGGACGTGGTCGTGGCCGACGACGCGGTCACCGAGGGCGACCTGTGGCGCATGCAGGAGTGGGTGTCGATCCCCCCGGCCTCGGATGTTCGGCCCGCGTCCTTCACCGATCTGCCGCCACTGCCGTTGCAGGGGCTCCGGCTCGCCGTACCTCGCCTGTACGTCAACGGCGATCCCGACAGCGCATATCCGATCCATACCCGCGATTCGGTGATGACCCTGTGGCAGACCATGCGTGACGATCTGGCGGCTGCAGGCGCAGAAGTGATCGACACCGACTTCCCCGTCGTGGAGAACTACGAAGGCCTGCACCCGAACTCGCAGACCATGGTCGACCGCGGTCTCGTTCCCGCCGAGTTCCTCGACCGCGAGCTGGAAGAACTCTCCGTGTGGGCGTTCGACAGCTTCCTCGCCGCGAACGGTCAGCCAGGCCTGCGCGGCCTGGCCGAGACCGACGGGGCGCGCATCTTCCCGCATCCCACGGGCGCGCTACCCGATCGCTACGGCATTCTGCCGTTCGACACGGCCTACGATCTGGCGGACTACGTTCCCATGGCGAAAGCAGGGGTGACGCCGTTCGATCGCATTCCGTCCGTGGAGGCCGGCATGCGCGGATTGGAAGAGGTCCGCCGCGTCGACTTCGAGAAGTGGTTGCAGGACAACCGCTTCGACGCAGTCGTCTTTCCTGCCGTCGCCGATGTCGGCCCCGCCGACGCCGATGTCGACGTCGCGTCCGCCGATATCGCCTGGCGCAACGGAGTCTGGGTGGCCAACGGCAATCTCGTTCCCCGCCACCTCGGCATACCCACCGTCACCGTTCCCATGGGGTCGATGAGCGACACGTCGATGCCGGTGGGCTTGACCCTGGCCGGTGCTGCCTACTCCGATTCGACCCTGCTGCGTCTCGCCCGTTCCGTCGACGCCCTCGGGGCACGACGAATGGCTCCCGCACGCACCCCGGCACTGACCGACGAGCACGTGTTCGACGGCATCGTCGGTGCCGGTGACTCGGATGCCTCCATCGCAGTGACCGACGTGCAGATTCGGCCGGGCTCCGCGGGCGACGAACTCACCTTCGCCGTCCGGATCGACGGCGGTTCCATCGACGACGTACAGGCTTTCGTCGACGGAGTGCGGGTGCCGCTCCACACGACGGGCAGCGCCGTCACCGGGACAGTGTCGATTCCGCCGGGTTCGTACGACACCCTGCACAGTGAGTGGCGGGCACCGTACGGTCCCCTCGTCGTCGCCGTCGCCCGCTGCGCAGACGGTGGTGTCGCCGGTGCCATGGCGACCACCGACGGATCGCCTCTCTGATCATGACCATTCCACTGACGCCCGACGCCACCCGGCTTCCACTGAACACTCGACGAGCGACGTCGACATTCGGCATGTCCGTACTCGGCCTGCTGACCGCAAACCTGTTGCCGTTCATGGTGATCGCACTCCAGGACTCCCTCGGCGTCAGCGTCGCCGAGGCGGGGACCATCATGACGGGCTCGCTGCTCGCCACCGCGCTGGCCTGTATCGCGGTCACCCGACTGGCCGAGGGGTCGCGGCGGATCGCGGTAGCCCGAGTCGGTCTCGTGGTGACCGCACTCGGATTCGGTGTCGCTGCGTTCCCGCTCGGTGCCACCGTCACTGTCGTCGGCGTCATCGTCGGAGGTGCGGGAGCCGGCGGCGCACTGGCCGCGAGCGGTGCAGCTCTGGCGGCACTGCGCAATCCCAACCGGATGTCGGCCGCCAACGGACTCGTCAACCGAGCCGTCGTGACCCTCGTCCTCGCGGTGATCCCGCTGGTCGGGGTCGGCCTGGGCAGTGTCTACGGATTCGTCGCGGCTCTGGCGGTCGTTCTCCTGGTGACGTCGGGTTGGTTGCCCGCCGCACCCGTACTCGACTCACCCGACCCGGTGCGACGGGCTGTGGAGCCGCCGGCCTCGGTCGGCACGCGGCGCATCACAGTTGCCGGAGTGTCCCTGCTGGTGATGTACGCGGTGTGGGCGATCAGCGAGGATTCACTCTGGGCGATCGCAGGCACCATGGGCGCAGACAATGCGCAGCTGAGCGACGCAGCACTCGGTGTAGTTCTCAGCGCATCCAGCGCAGGGGGATTCTTCGCCGCCCTCGTGCTCATCCTGCTCGGCGACCGGGTGGGCCGCGCACTTCCGATGGCGGTCCTACTGATCGTCGGTGGTGCCCTGAAACTCGGTACGTCCCTCGCCACCGATCCCACGGTGTACGGCGTGCTCCTCGTCGCGTGGAACTCGGTGTACCTGGCGGCCTTCCTGTTCTTCATCGCCACCGCGGCCGCACTGGATGCCAACGGCAGATTCTCGGGTCCCTCGCTCGGCGTGTATCTCGTGGGTACCAGTTTCGCTCCAGCGTTCGGTGGTTGGCTCGTGGAGTCGTTCGGCTACAGCACATTCGGCTGGGTCGTAGGCGTGACCAGTTGGTTGTTGGTCGTACCGGTCGTTCTCGTCGCACGCTTGTCCACCCGCGTCGAACAGGCAGAAAACCCAGCACGGCAATCGGATTCGCTACCGCAGGAGACATCTCGATGACAACCCCGACCACCCGGACCGCACTGGTGAACGGCAGGATCCTCAGTTCCTCCGGCACTCTGGAGGCCGTCGCCGACGGTAGCTTGGCCGAGGCCGATCGTGTGGTGATCGACGGCGACCACATCGCCGAGGTGCACCTGCCCGGCACCACGCACGCGGCGTCCGCCGACGTCACGGTGGACCTC
The DNA here is from genome assembly GCF_002258475.1 of Rhodococcus sp. 06-1460-1B. NCBI lineage: Bacteria > Bacillati > Actinomycetota > Actinomycetes > Mycobacteriales > Nocardiaceae > Rhodococcus > Rhodococcus sp. 06-1460-1B. The sequence goes on along the minus strand of NZ_NOYS01000004.1, from coordinate 155,703 downwards.
GAAGGCCGATTCGTCCTCCCCGGATTCGTCGACTCGCACGTACACCTGCTGTGGCTCGGTGCCGGGCTCAGCAGCGTAGCCCTCACCGACGCAGGCGATCTCGCGGAGATTCGACGCCGGCTGGTCGACGCACGAGAATCCCTCGGCTCCGAGGCGACCATGCTGCGCGGCCGCGGCTGGCTCTTCGATGCCATCGACGGTGAACCCACCGCAGCCATGCTCGACGAGGTCGTCTCGGACATTCCGGTGCTCCTCGACTCCAACGACATGCACTCGATCTGGGTCAACACCGCCGCACTCGAAGCGATGGGAATCGACGCGACGACAACGGATCCGGCCGGTGGCCGGATCTCGCGTCTTCCCGACGGCTCACCCGCCGGGATGCTGTACGAACGCGCCGCGCACGAATTGGGTTGGGCCTACCTGTCTTCGGTCACCTCGAACCAGGATCGAGAGCGACACATAGGGCGTGCGCTCGACGCGTTCGCGGCCGCCGGTGTCACCTCGGTCGTCGATATGGGGATGGACGAAGACGGCTGGCGCGCGCTGTGCGGTGTCGCGCAGCGCTCGGGAGGCCGGCTACCGGTCCGTGTCTCGGCGCATTGGCTCGTCGTCGATACCGGTGACGCGCAGCGCAATCTGGACCAGGTGAACCGTGTTCTCGAGCTGCGGAACGACCCGACACCGTGGCTCGAGCTCGTCGGTATCAAGCTCGTACTCGACGGTGTCATCGACGCGTGTACCGCAGCGTTGAACTACCCGTACGCCAACGGCACCAACGGAGACCTGCTGTGGAGCGCCGAGGCCCTTCTACCCGTCGTCGTCGCCGCGGATGCTGCACAACTGCGTCTGGCCATCCATGCCATCGGCGATCTGGCCAGCGACATGGCCCTCGATGTTCTCGAGGAGATGATCGACGTCAATCCGCCGTGGGATCGACGACCGCGGCTCGAGCACCTCGAAATCGTCAGCGCTCGGACACCCGACCGAATGGCTCGGCTGGGCATCACGGCATCGGTACAGCCGGTGCACTCCGACCCTGCGATCCAACCGAACTGGCGCGCCCAGTTGGGCGACGACCGCGTCGAACGCGGCTACCCGTGGACGTCGTTCACCGCTGCGGGGGCCCGCCTGGCGTTCGGCACCGATGCCCCGACCGCGCCCCACGAGGCGCTGGCGAATTTGTACATCGCCACGACGAGACGCTCGGCCACCGACCACTCGCTACCACCGAACGAGCCGCAGTTCGCGGTGCCGCTCGACGCCGCCCTACGCCACGCGACATTCGACTCCGCCGCGTCCTTCGATGCCGATTCGCGGGTCGGTCGAGTGCAACCCGGCATGTACGCCGACCTCGTCGTACTGGACGGTGACGTACTCGACGGAGGCAATCTGTTGGCTGTGTCGGTCGTGCGCACCATCGTCGGCGGCAAGACCGTGTTCGAGAAAGAGACCGAGGAAACCCATGTCTGACACCGTGTTCGACTTTTTCGCCCAGCCCGAGCTACCGACGCCGACCCTCGAGTCCGACGAGGTCCGTAGGCTGATGGACGAAAACTTCGGATTGGCATGCACCCTCACCGAACTCGGCAGCCAGCAGGACCAGAACTTCGTGGTTCGCGACATCGACAGCGGCACCCCGGTCGGCGTCCTCAAGCTGAGCAACCCGGTGTTCAGCGAGTCCGAGATCGAGTTGCAGGACCTCGCCGCAAGCATCGTTGCCGAGCGAGAGCCGACGCTGCGTACCCCGGAGGTGGTCGTCGGCCCGCGCGGACCTATGTCCGCATGGTGGAACTCGTCGCAGGGGCGCATCCACGGCCGGGTCATCGAATTCATCTCGGGCACAACGCTGATGGGCTCGAACTATCTCTCCCCCGCCGCGGCCGCGCGGATGGGTGAACTCGCAGGCAAGGTCAGCGTTGCACTCTCCGATGTCGACCACCCGGCGTCGGGCCGGGTGCTGCAATGGGATCTGCGCCATGCCGATCGCGTCATCGCGACGCTGTTGCCCGACGAGCCGGACCAGGATGTCAGCGAATTCATCACCGACGTCACCGCATCGGCCATGCGTCAGTTGCATTCGGTGTCGGCCGACCTGCCCCTTCAACTCGGTCACTTCGACATCACCGACGACAACGTTCTCGCGCCGACGGCACCCGGGTCGCTCCCCGACGCCGTCATCGACTTCGGCGATGTCAGTCGATCGTGGGCGGTCAACGAAATTGCGGTGACCTTGTCCTCGCTGCTGCACCACGACGGCTTCGCGCCGGTCGACGCACTGCCCGCCATCCGCGCCTTCCACGCCGCACGTCCGCTGAGCGAGAACGAGATCGAGGCACTCTGGCCATTGGTCACCCTGCGCGGAGTGGTCCTCGTACTCAGCGGCCGTCAGCAGGTACGCCTCGACGCCGGGAACTCGTACGCCGACTCCGCGCTGGATCGCGAATTCCGCATCCTCACCCAAGCAGCATCGGTGCCCTGCGCCGTGATGACCGAAACCATCCGTCGGGCACTGGGGTTGGACGCCCGGCCGCGACCGACCTGGCAGGGCGAACCGTTGGTCGCCGGTATGTCCGACGCCGTGACCATCGACGCGGGCACCACGTCGACCGTCAACGACGAAGGGCGCTGGCTCGACCGACACACCCTGACGGCCGCCGCGCTTGCCGCACTCGATGCAGGCGCTCCCGCCGCAGTCGTACCTGCGTGGTCTGCTCGACTCACCGGTGGACCCAGCCGCACTCCCACAGAGCCGGCCACGATCTCCACTGCGCTGACCATCTGGCTCGCCCAGGACACCACGCTCGACGTGCCTGCAGACTGCTACACCACGCACACCGACGACGGCATCACCGTCACGTCCGGTGACGACGCCGTCTACTTCGTCGGAGTGCAGTACTCGCCGAATACCCTTGTGCTGCCGGCGCGTACACCGATCGACGTTCAGCTCACGCGCGCGGACTCGGGGCCGATACCACTGCGCGTCGAGCCCTCGTATTCCCACGGTTGGTCGGTACTCGCCGGAGACCCAGCGCCGGCACTCGGGCTGCCCCCTACCGTCGTCGCCCCCGAGGACGACACCCTCGAGCGCCGCGAACGGCTGCTCGCCGAGGTCCAGGAGCACTACTACGCGGAGCCGCCCCGCATCGAGCGGGGGTGGCGTGAGTACCTGGCCGATGTCGACGGCCGGGTCTACCTCGACATGGTCAACAACGTCGCGTCCGTCGGCCATGCCCACCCGAAGGTGGTGGCGGCCGCCCATCGGCAGATGCAACTGCTCAACACCAACTCGCGCTTCAACTATCGTGCGATCACGGAATTCGCAGAACGCATCACCGCGACCCTCCCCGACGAACTCGACACCGTGTTCTTCGTCAACTCCGGTTCGGAGGCAACCGATCTCGCCATCCGGATCGCGATGGCCGCGACCGGCCGTACCGACATCGTGGCCATGAAGGAGGCCTACCACGGGTGGACCTTCGCCAGCGACGCCGTCTCGACCTCGATAGCCGACAATCCCAATGCCCTTGCCACCCGGCCGGACTGGGTACACACCGTCGATGCCGCGAACTCCTACCGAGGAAAGCACCGCGGTGACGACGCCTCGAGGTACGCACCCGAGGCCGTGCAGTTCATCGACGACCTGGCTGCGGCAGGCACTCTCCCCGCCGGGTTCATCTGCGAGTCCTACTACGGCAACGCCGGAGGAGTCGCACTTCCCGACGGCTACCTCCAGCAGGTCTACGCCGCCGTCCGCAAGCACGGTGGCGTCGCGATCTCCGACGAAGTACAGGTCGGTTACGGCCGACTCGGCGAGTGGTTCTGGGGCTTTCAGCAGCAGCAGGCGATTCCCGACGTCATCGCGGTCGCGAAATCCATCGGTACCGGTCAACCCGTCGGCGTCGTTGTCACGACCCGAAAGATCGCCGACCGCTATCGCACCGGTGGCTACTTCTTCTCCTCCACGGGCGGATCGCCGGTGTCGTCGATGATCGGTCTCGCCGTGCTCGACGTCATCCAACAAGAGGGGTTGCAGGAGAACGCGCGCGTCGTCGGTGGCCACCTGAAGTCTCGACTCCAGGCCCTCGCGACCGAGCACCCCATCGTGGGCACGGTGCACGGCTCGGGGTTGTACCTGGGACTCGAATTCATCCGCGACCACTCCACCCTCGAGCCCGCCACCGAGGAAACCGAGGCCATCTGCAATCGACTCCTCGAACTGGGAGTGATCATGCAACCGACCGGCGACCACCAGAACGTGCTCAAGATCAAACCGCCCCTGTGCGTCTCGAAGGAATCGGTCGACTACTTCGTCGACTCGTTGAACAGAGTCCTGACCACCGGCTGGTAGGCGGCAAATCGGCTCCTCGGTTTCGCGGAGAGGCTCCACGGGCGGCAGTGATGAGAGTATTCAGGGCATGACGCAACTCGGTCTCGGACTTGCCGCACTCGGACGCCCGGAGTATCTGACCATCGGGCATTCGCGTGCGGTGGACGGGCGGTTCGACCCGGCTGCGCTCGAGCAACATTGCCACGCAGTACTGGACGCCGCCTGGGACAGTGGCATTCGGCACTTCGACGTCGCCCGCTCCTACGGTCTGGCCGAGCAGTTCCTCGGCAGCTGGTTGTCTGCCCGTCCGAACCGGCGCGAGGAACTCGTGATCGGCTCGAAGTGGGGCTACGCCTATGTCGCCGACTTCCAGCGGGGCGCGGAGGTACACGAGGTCAAGGAACACTCGGTCGCACGCCTGGCCGAACAGTGGCCGCAGACCGTGCGCGATCTCGGCGGAAAGCCCGACCACTACCTGATTCACAGCGTCACCCCGGACAGCCCTGCCCTTCGCGACGCAGCCCTGCTCGACGATCTACGCGCGCTGGCAGCCGGTGGCACGCGCATCGGCATCAGCACCAGCGGGCCGCACCAGGCCGACGTCGTGCGTGCCGCGCTCGAGATCGGGGTGTTCGGCTCGGTGCAGTCGACGTGGAATCCCCTCGAACCGTCCGTCGCCCCCGCCCTGGCGGAGGCGCACGAGGCCGGCTGGTTCGTCGTCGTCAAAGAGGCGATGGCGAACGGTCGACTCGTCGCCGAGAACTCCGAACTCTCCGCGCTCGCCGACTCGGCCGGAGTCGGCCGCGACGCGCTCGCACTGGCCGTCGCCCTCGCGCAACCGTGGGCCGATGTGGTGCTGTCCGGTGCCGCCACGGTGGCGCAACTCGAACAGAACATCGCTGCGCTCTCCGTCGACCACGACGTGATCGCGGCCGGCGACCTGAACATTGCCGACCTGGACATTGCCGAGTCGCCGCAGAGTTACTGGGACAACCGCTCCCGCATGGCCTGGACCTGACCTCTGCCCACCTTCCTGAATCGGCTCCTCCCATCCGAATGTCGGACGCCGATCGGTGTCGCATATTCGAAACCGAGGAGCCGAACCGGCTCGGCATACGAGCATGTCGAGGTAGAGCGGCCCGTCACCCCTGCCCCCACCTGGTGATTGACATCACACGCACCGGCGGCTATCTTTCAAACTGACATCAGTTCAGTTTGATGGAATATTGCAGCCACCTCGAGCACGTGGGTCGAGTCTGCGATCGGATGTCGACACGACTCCACGTCTTACGACGACTCGCCGAGTCCGCGGGAAGTTATCGACGTGCCCGAAAGGAACGCAGGCATGAACAAGTTCAGGACGACGATGGTTGCCGTGGCAGCGACTGCTGCGTTGGTGGGCCTCACCGCATGCGGGGGATCGTCTTCCTCCGCATCTGCTCCGGTCGAGGGCGATTGGGACGCAGTGGTCGCGGCCGCGAAGGAGGAGGGCAGCGTCATGCTCTACTCGAGCCAGAAGCCGGCCAACCTCGATGCCCTGACGGCGGCCTTCGAGGCGAAGTATCCGGAAATCTCGATGGAGTACGTGCGCGGCACCGACTCCGAAATCAACCCCCGCGTCGAGACCGAGAATCGGACGGGAACCGGCATCGCCGACGTCCACATGACGACCGACGCGTCGTGGATCCAGAACGCCTCCGAGTCCGGGAAGTTCTCGACCGAACTGGTCGGTCCCGATCTCGATGCGGCAGCGTTCGATCCGGCGAAGAGCGTGATGAACGATCGCTTCTTCTTGACCAGTGCTGCGGTATTCGGTCTGGGCTGGAACACTGCGGCCGTTCCGGACGGCGTCAGTGCGCCCGAAGACCTGATCGACCCGAAGTTCCAAGGCAAGATCGGCATCGTGAACCCCACCGGATTCGCGTCGTACGTGGATCTGTACAAGTTCTACGCCAAGAACTTCGGTGAGGACTACTGGAACCAGATGGCCGAACTCTCGCCGCGGGTCTACCCCAGCGCACTCGCTGTGGCGCAAGCCCTCACCTCCGGTGAAGTGACGGTCAGTCCCATGGTGCAGCCGCTCGTCACCGAGGTTGCCGCAGGCGCACCGGTCGATTGGGCTCTGCCCGACAAGCCATGGGGAACACCCTGGTACTCGGAGGTTCTCAGCGCCTCGCAGCACCCCAACGCAGCACAGGTGCTCGCGAACTTCATGGTGACGGCCGAGGGGCAGCAGGCGTTGAACGGCGGATATGCAGCCGTCCTTCCCGACATCGAGGGAGCGGTCGCGCGAGCTCAGGACATCGCATCTCCCGACATCGACGAACTGACTCCCGAGAAGGTCGACCAGTACTCCCAGGAATGGCAGACCCTGTTCCAGGGCTGACTCTCCGCAGACAGCACGAGAACGCAGACCGTCGCCTTGTGCGCGGAAAGCGAAATGATTTGTGACAGAGACGAACACCGACGGTCGACGTACAGCGGCCGTCGGTGCACGCACACCGATGCTCCGAAAGCGAGTATGCAATGACCTCTCGATTCGCGGTCTCCGGACTGACGAAGACCTATGGTGCCAACGTCGTCGTCGACAGTCTCGACCTCGAGATCGAGCAGGGCGAATTCCTGGTCCTGCTCGGACCGAGCGGGTGCGGCAAGACCACGACCCTGCGGTGCCTCGCCGGGCTGGAGACGCCGCAGGGTGGTTCGATCTCGTTCGCGGGTCGGACCGTGTTCGATGCGGCGTCGAAAGTCCATGTCCCGGCGCACAAGCGAAACATCGGCATGGTGTTCCAGTCGTATGCACTGTGGCCACACATGACGGTCGCCGAGAACATTCGGTACCCGCTGACGGTGCGCAAACTGAAGAAGGCAATCGCCGACGGCGCGGTCGAGACGGCCGCGAACATGGTCGACTGCGGTGCGTTGCTCGACCGGTACCCCTCGCAGCTCAGTGGTGGCCAACAGCAACGTGTCGCGGTCGCACGCGGGCTCGTGGCGCAACCGGATCTGGTGTTGTTCGACGAGCCCCTGAGCAATCTCGATGCGCGCCTGCGAGATCAGGTTCGATCGCAGATTCACCAGTTGCACCAACAGCTCGGTTTCACCGCGGTGTTCGTCACGCACGACCAGTCCGAGGCGTTCGCGCTCGGTGACCGTCTCGCGATCATGAAGGCCGGAAAGATCGAGCAGTACGACGAGCCCGAGCACGTTTTCGAGAATCCGGCTTCGGAGTACGTCGCCGCATTCATCGGGATGGGTAATCGGCTCGAACTGCAGCGCGGCCACGACGGCTGGGTCACCAGTGGCTCGGACGTCATCGACCTACAGACGGCCACGGTGCGTGAGCGTGCCGACGAGGGCACTCGTGCCGTCGCGCGGTTCCGACCGGACGACGTGCTGTTGCACGACACTGCCGACCAGGTGCCGCCCGGAAACATTGCCCTGCACGCAGAACTCGTGACGTACGAGTACGGCGGTCGGTACTTCGACGTGGCGGTCAAGACCGGCGACGAGCAGTTGACGCTGCGAGCCTCGGCCACCGAACACAGTGCGGCACTGCGGCGTAGCAGTCCCGGACAACCCGTACTCGTCAGCTTCGCGCCGTCGTGTCTGCGGGTGTACGCGCTGCCCGACGCGTCGTCGGCCGCGAGCTCCGAGCTCGTCGGCTCCGCTGGAAAGACCTCGTGATGGCCACCGCAGTCGACGTCGAACGGCCCCAGACCGCCGAGACGCCCGCCAAGCGCTCACTGACGATCTCGCCGAATTGGCGCGCGCGAATCGGGTACGCCGCCGTCCTCGCTGTGTTGGCCTACCTGGTCGTGCTCCCGATGGTGCGTCTGCAGATGCTCGCGTTCGAGGACGGAGCTGCCGGATACCGAAGTCAGTACGGCCGCTTCGACATCGGCGTCACCCTTCGAACCACGGTGGCGTTGGCGTTGGGTTCGTTGGTCATCGCGATGGTGCTGGGAACGCTGCTCGCCTTCGCTGCGAGCAGGCTTCCCGCCAAGCTCGGTTGGCTGCGTGTCATTCCCATCCTGCCGATCGTGATGCCGGCGGTGGCCAGTGTGGTGGGGTGGGCATTCCTCCTCTCCCCCGGGCCCGGTTACCTCAATGTGCTCCTTCGACTGTTGCCGTGGTGGAGCGGATCGGACAGTGGCCCGATCGACGTGTACACCGTCCCGTGGATCATCGTTCTCACGGGCTTCGGTCTGACGTCGTTCGTCTACCTGTTCGTCAGTTCCGGCATGCAGAACATCAGCTCCGAGCACCTCGAAGCCGCTCAGGTCAGTGGATCGCCCACGGTCGGAATCTTTTTCAAGATCGTCCTCCCGCTGCTTCGACCGTCCCTCATCTACGGCGGCGGCATCGCGCTGCTCCTCGGACTCGGCCAGTTCACCGGACCCCTGCTGTTGGGTGCGAACACCGGCGTCAAGGTGCTGACCACCGAGATGTACCGCCGGGTGTCGGAGTCCCCGTCGGACTTCGCGGCGGCAGCGGCCGCCGGCTCTCCGCTGGTGATCTTCGGACTGGTACTGGTCCTGGCACAGAAGGCGTTGCTGGGCAACCAGACTCGCTTCGTCACGCACGGCGGCAAGGCATTCGCTCCCTCCACCGGTAAGGCCACGTGGGCCACGGTCACCATCGTCGTGTTCGCGCTCTTCGCCTTGGTCATCCCGCTGGTGGGTCTGATCATCGTCTCGTTGACGCCGTACTGGTCGGGATCGTTGTCGCTGAGTCTGTTGACGCTGGACAACTTTCGGGCACTGATGGATACGACGGCGGTGGTGGAGTCGGTACTGACCAGTGTGCTGACTGCACTGGGTGCGGTCGCGATCTGCATTCCGCTCGGCTACCTGATGGCAAACCTTCTCGTCCGCGGTCGCCGGTTCAGAATTCTCGCGCTGATGGCAGACCTCATGACCGCACTGCCACTGGGCATCCCGGCCGTGATATTCGGCGTCGGGTTCCTGCTCACGTACACCGAGCCGCCGCTGATCCTCTACGGAACCAGAACGGTGATCATCCTCGTGTACATCGTGCTGATGCTGCCCTTCTCGACGAGGATGCAGATGACGGCCATGCTGTCGCTCGGCAACACGTACACCGAGGCGTCGGCCACCAGTGGTGCGTCCCCGTTCGTGACGAATCTCCGAATCATGTTGCCGCTGATGCGTCCGACGATCCTCAGTGCCGTCGCGCTCATGTTCATTCTGCTGACCCACGAATTCGCTGCATCGCTTCTCGTGCGAGCGTCGACGACCCAGGTGATGGGCACGTTGCTGTTCGACATGTGGCAGAACGGCTCTTATCCGCTCGTGGCCGCGATGGCCTTGCTCATGACTGCCGTCACCACGATCGGTGTCGCCGCGGCGATGCTCGTCGGCGGCCGCAACGTACTCAGCAAGCTGTGACGGGCGTGCAGTCCCGGCTCCAGGACAAGGTCGTTCTCGTCACCGGAGCAACCGGAGGGATCGGTACCGCGATCGTCGAGCGGCTGGCCTCGGAAGGTGCAGTGCTCGTGGTGACCGACGTCGACGGGGCCGCGTGCGGTGCACTCGTGGCGGACCGGGCCGACAGCGAACGCCATCTCCCGATCGCCCTCGACATCACGCGAGAAGATCAGTGGCACAGCGCTGTCGAGGCCGTGGCCGCACAGTACGGCCGGCTCGACGCCGTGGTGAACAACGGTGCCATCGGCAGCCTCGGAACCGTCGTCGACGAGGATCTCGACCGCTACAACCGAGTTGTCGAAGTCAGTCAGACCGGGACGTGGCTCGGAATGAAGCATGCCGGCGCATACGTCGAGCGCTCCGGCGGAGGATCCATCGTCAACATCTGTTCCATCCTCGGCAGCGTCGGCGGCCTCGGCAACAGCTTCGCCTACGCCGCAGCCAAAGGCGCTGTGCGCACCATGACCAAGAACGCAGCCCTGCACTGGGCCACCAAAGGTGTCCGAGTCAACTCCATCCACCCGGGTTTCATCGGCACCAAGCAGCTGCTCGAACGCTACGAGGGCTCCGAACGACACAGCGCCATGATCGCGCACACCCCGATGGGTCGACTGGGAACCGGGGCCGAAGTGGCTGCCGCCGTTGCCTTTCTGGCCGGAGACGACTCCTCGTTCGTCACCGGGACCGAGCTGTACGTCGACGGCGGCTGGACCTGCGACTGACCGCTCGGGCGGGCTGTCGGGGCGGATGCTTCAGCAGGTGACGAAAAAGTCCACCCCGTTGGAGGTCCGCACCGACAGTCTGCCGCGCTGGACCAGAACATCGAGGTGCGCCAGCGTCTCGCAAGTCGCCACCATCTGATTGAAGCTGTCCAGGGTGGCGAACGACCGATCGTGCCGAGTCCACGTCAGACCGGCAGCCACGTCCAACCCGGTTGCGCGAGCAGCCGATTCGACGACGCTCTCGGTAGCGGCGAGACGGCGATCGTGGTGTTCGAGCAGCTGCCGGCAGCGCTCGTGCACGCCGGCACCCGGATGGCCGTGCGACGGCAACATCGTCCGGTCGGGTTCGTCGAGCATCACCGACAGAGACGTCAAATACTTGGCCAGCGGGAGATCCCACTCGCCGAGCTCGAACCCGATCGACGGCGTGATCGTGGGCAGAACGTGGTCTCCGGTGTAGCACAGATTCCGGTCGGTGTCGTGAAACACCATGTGGCCCTTCGTGTGTCCGGGAGTGTGTGCAGCGACTACCGCATGGCCGGGAACGTCGAGGGGACCGGGTTGCAACCACGCGTCCGGTAGCTCCCAGTCCGCGGCGTCGAAGGGTTCGACCTTCCCGCTCTCCGCTGCGATGCGAGCGATCTCGAACGCGCCCGCGCGCTCGAGTTCACGAATCGAGCTGACCGGGACGTTGCTGCGCAATCGACCGATCGCTTCGATGCCCGGTGCCTCTGCGGCACCGAGGTGCACCCGCGTCCCGTATCGACGACGCAGCTCGACGGCGAACGTGTAGTGATCACGATGGACGTGAGTGACGTACACGTCGTGAATCTCCGACGGTCGACGCCCGATGCGACGCAACGCGTCGACGAGCTCGTCGTGCGTGGATGGCCGGTGCCAGCCGCCGTCGATCAGCGCCAGTCCCGTGTGAGTCTCCAGCACATAGACATTGATCGCACGCAGACCGTCCTGAGGCATCTGCAGAGGGACGCGATGAACGCCGTCTGCCACTGCGAAACAGCCCGGGTCGGCCCACGACGACGTCATCCGGCGTCGCTCGCGAGGGGCACCATCGTCTTCTCGTCGCCGTACCACATCATCCGTCGGCCACCCATGGTCCCGACGTGGTCGACGGCGGCCTTCCACTCGTCACTGGCCAGGGCCGCTTCGAGTGCGTCGCGCGACTCGAAGCTGAGCACCGACAAGCCGTCCCAACCTTGGGATTTGCTCCCGAATGCTTCGAGTAATTCGGTGTGCTGCCAGCGGAGCAAGCCGGGCAGGGGATACGTGACGTCGGCGTGCTCGCCGCGCCACCACGTGATGAACTGCTCGTGGGTCCACTCTTCCGGACGAGCGGCGACGAGTACCAGGTTGTACATATTTTCTCCTAAGTGAATTCTGTTCAGGTTCAGTGACCGCGGCGAGCCGGTGCCGACTCCGCTCGCGGGCGCTACTTGCGTACGACGCGGATGGCCGCGTCCGTGACCACGTCGGTGATCTCGTCGATCGTCAGGCGACCGTCGGGGCGGTACCACCGCCATACGCTGACCACCAGGGCGAGTACCAGCCGCGCGGACATCGTCGGATTCGACTCGGCGAACTGCCCCGCCTCGATTCCCCGGCCGACCAGGGCGGTCCAATCCCGCTCGATACGTTGGACCAGGGCGCGGCACTCGACTCGTTCGGCCTCTTCCTTCGCGGACTGACGTTCCGTCGCCAGGAGGTCCATGTGGTTGTGCAGAATGCGACGCGCCAAGGCGTCCTGAGGCGATGCGGCCAACGATGCGGCGATCGCCGCACGCAGTGCGTCCTCGGCATGCGTGACCCCCTCGGTGGCCGCGACGAACCGGGCGGCGGAGTCCGCGAGTTCGATACGCATGATCGTCAACAGGCAATGCGCTTTGGACTCGAAGTAGTGGTACAGCGCAGTCTGACCGATACCGACCTCGTCGGCGATGGACGCCCACTTGGTGTGCTCGTATCCCACTTTGCCGAAGTGGTCGATAGCCGCCGACAGAATCCGCGTTCGCTTGGACCGCGGGCTCTCGCGTCGAACGTCGGTTCCTACGGTCATGATTGCCCCTACTGATAGAACGTATGCAGCCTCGGTCGGAGTTTACATTTTTCGATGTGAATTCGAGTCAGTTGCGGCCGCGAGCTGCCTGGCCAGCGCCGTCGCATCGGGACGGGACAGTTTTCCGACGCGATTCTGCGGTAGGTCGTCGACAGTGAAGACGAATTCCGGCCACTTCGACTTGGGAAAGTCGTCCTTGGCCAACTGCGCGGTGACGTCCTCGAGTTCGAGCTCCTCACCACCGGTGACCACGAGCGCTGCTGCGCGCTCCCCCAGCAGGTCGTCCGGTACCGGTACGACACAGACCTGCACGACGGACTGCAGCGAGGCGATCGCCGACTCGACCTCGTTGATGTCGATGTTGCGTCCACCGCGAATGATGATCTGCTTCTGCCGACCCATGACGCGAATCGAGCCGTCCGATGCGACCTCCACCAGATCACCGGTCGGAAGAAAACCGTCGGGCGTCAGCTCGGGCGGGACCGGAGTGCCGGCCCGGGCGTACCCGACGAACAGCGACGGGCCCTTGACCTGGGCGGCACCGATATCGTCCGCGGGGAGCGGACGGCCGTCCGAATCGACGGCTCGCACGGTGGTGCCGGGAAACGGCCGACCGTCGCGTCCGAGGCGGATCGACACCGGGTCGTCGAGAGCGGGTGTCGTGTGGCCCAAGCACTCGGACATTCCGAACACTCGGAGGAACGTGGTGTGCAACCACTGTTCGGCCTTGGCGAGCGCGCGCTCGTTCATCGGTCCGCCGCCGACCGTCATGGCGCGCATCGTGTCCAGTGCGCCTTCGGAGTTCGGTGCGACCGACAGCTGCAGCGCCATGGTCGGTACCAGCATCGTCCAGGCAATCCGGTGTTCCTTCGCTGCCCGCAGAGCCACCTCCGGGGACCACTTCCCGATGGCGACCATCGGACCTCCCAGTAGCGCAGGCAGATACATTCCGAAGCAGAATGCGGCAACCGACGACAGCGGAACGAAGGCACCGATCGCCTCGCCCGGGCGGAGACCGATTGCATCGATGGTGGATCGAGACGCATATCTGATCGCGTCCTCGGATTGCACCACGCACTTGGGCCGGCCGGTCGAACCCGAGGTCATCGCAATCGCATCGCCTCCGTTCCATCGCGCGACAGAGGCAAACGCACCACTCGTCGCTCGTACGCGGTACGAGCCGAAGGCGGGCTTGTCCACGGGAAAGTGCTCGTCGGGCACACCCCAATGACGAAGGGCCTCGGGCGTTCCCACGACGACGTCCGGTCTGATGTCCTCGAGGGCCAGCGCGAACTCCGACTCCGTTGCGTGCGGGCTGACCACCGCGACCACACCGCCTGCGAGACCGACACCGAGGGCAGCCGCCACGGTGCCCCAGGTGTTGTCGGCCTGAATCACCACGGTCGGCGGACTGGGGTCGATACCGCCGAACACGTCGGCGAGGGATGTCGCCGCCTCGACCACGGTCCGGATCGAGTGGCTGCCGTCCTCGTCGACGACGGCGATGGCATCGGGGGTTTGTTCGGCGCGGATGACCATCTCGCGGGCAAGCCGTTTCACTGGTGTGACTCTTTCCTGGTACGTGATGCGCTCATGTCGAGAATTGCTCGGCCGGTGACGGATCCGTCCCGCAGACGGTCGTATGCAGAGATTGCCTCGGTGAAGGGGAAGGTGGTGATTTCGGCGCGCAGCAGGCCGTCCTGCGCTAGTGCGACGACGGCTTCGAGATCGGCACGCGTACCCCAGAACGGTGCATCCACCGTCCATCCTGCGGCCAGACCGACATCCTTCCCGACTGTCAGTCGCCCGCCGGCGCTGCCTACCACCACGACAGAACCCCCGGAGCGCAGCAGGGCGGCCGCCGGGGCGGTCGTGGTCGGCGCGCCGACGAAGTCGAGGACGAGATCTGCCCCGTCCAGTGCCGTGAGCCGTTGCGTCGCAGCGGAAACGGACTCGTAGAACTCGTGCGCTCCCGAGGACTCGGCCAGGGCAGCAGCGTCGGCCTTGGAGTCGATTGCGATGATGTGCGGCACGCCCATGGTGCGCAGGATCTGTAGGGCGAGGTGGCCGAGACCGCCGACTCCGATCACGACCACGTTGCTTCGGTCGTCGATCACGGCGGAATTGGTGCGAATGGCGTGATACGCGGTCAGTGCCGCGTCCGCCAGAGGCGCGGCTCCGAGAGGATCGAGATCACCGATCGGAACCAGTACGCGCTCGGACGGCACCAGCATCAGTTCTGCGATGCCGCCCGGGTACCCCAGACCGTTTCCGATGGGGGCCAGCCGGCCGTCGGGACGCCGAGCGAGGCTGCGACAGTAGTTCTCTCGGCCCCGCAGACAGTTCGGGCACGTTCCGCAGCTCCAGATTCCGTGTACGACCACGGCGCGACCGATCCAGGAACGGTCTGCCGACGGTCCCGCCGAGACGACCGTTCCGGCCACTTCGTGCCCCAGCGTCAGCGGCAGGTCGTAGTCGAAAGTCTCTGCGCTCGAGTTCATCACGTGCAGATCGGATCCGCACAGTCCGGCTGCGTCCACCTGGATCAGAAATTGGTGCCCGGTCGGCACCGGGTCCGGCACCTCCTGGAACTCCGGTGCGCTCCCCCACTGATGGACCTGCACGGCCAACATCAGCGAGCAGTCCATCCGCCGTCGACCACCAGGGTCTGACCGGTCATGTAGGAGCTGGCGTCCGAGGCCAGAAACAGCACGGCACCGTCGATCTCGCCGTCGACGCCTCCGCGTCCGAGCATGGTGTTCCGCCGCACCCATCCTGCGGACTTGTCGTTGGTGAACAGGCCATCGGTCATCTCGGTATCGAACCACCCCGGCACCACGGCGTTGACGCGAATGCCTCGTCGACCCCACTGACCGGCCAGTTCACGAGTGAGGCCGAGCGTGCCTGCCTTCGACGCCGCGTAACTGGCACCGCCGATCGGTGCTGTGGACACCAGTCCGATCACCGAGGAGATGTTGATGATCGACGCTGTTGCCTCGATCGGCATCTTGCCGACCGCATAGGTGGCCAGATGGAACCCGGCGATCAGGTTGACGTCGAGGATGGACTGGAAACCGTCCAGTGTCTCGTCCTCGGCGTTGGGCGGACCGGGCTTGCCCGCGTTGTTGATCACGACGTCGAGCCGGCCGTGTTCGTCGAAGCATCGGTCGACGAGAGCTCGCCGGTCGCTGTCGTCGGTGACGTCGCACCGCACGGGCACGATGGCCGGGATCTCGGCCGACAACGCTTCGAGCCGGTCGAGCCGTCGCGCGGCGGCGTACACCGTGGCACCTGCCGCGGCGAGAGCCCGGGCGAAACCGAGGCCGAGCCCCGACGAGGCACCGGTGACCACAGCGACGCGACCGGTCAGCGAGAACATGTCCTGGGTCATGTGTCCACTTCCAAACTGATTGTCGGACAATAGGAGTGATCGGTCAGTAGACGGCGGTACGGCCGCCGTCGACCGGGATGATCGCGCCCGTCGTGTACCCGGCGTCGTCCGAGGCAAGATGGGTGATCAAGCCGGCGAGCTCGTCGGGCCGCCCCAGCCGCCCGGCCGGGAGCCGGTCGACGATCTTGCCGATGAACTCCTCGTCCCAGTTCTCCGACATGTCGGTGGCGAAACCGCCGGGCATCACACAGTTGACGCGCACCGTGGGCGCGTACTCCTGGGCGAACGCGCGGGTCAGTGCATTGAGCCCGTTCTTGGCTGCTGCATACATCGCCTCGGGTGGGCTGGGTCGCTCGGCACCGATGCTCGAAATATTGATGATGGACCCACCGCCCGCAGAGACCATTCGGTCCCCGGCGACGGCCATCAACCGGAACGGTCCCTTGAGATTGACCTCGATCGTCTTGTCCCACAGCCCCTCTGTGACCGACACGAGATTCTCCGCCAGCGGCGCGATCCCGGCGTTGTTGACGACGATGTCGAGGCTCCCGAATCGCGCGATGATGTCGTCGACGGCCGGTTCGATGCTGTCCCAGTGCCCGACGTGCAGTGCGTACGGATGTGCGCTGCCCGGGCCCGCGTCACCCAGGCTCGAGACCGCGCTCTCGCAGGCGTCGAGCTTTCGGCTCGACACGATGACCGTCGCGCCCGCGTCCTTCAGTCCGCGTGCGATCGCCAGACCGAGCCCACGGCTCGCTCCCGTCACCAGAGCGACCTTGCCGTCCAATTTCGGTGTACTCATGCGTACCTCTTGACCTCGAGTCGGGCGATGGTCCGCAGATGGACCTCGTTGGGGCCGTCGGCAATCTGCAGAGCTCGGGTGATGGCATAGAGCCGAGCGAGAATGGTGTCGTTGCTGACTCCGGCCGCGCCGTAGGTCTGCACCGCTCGGTCGACGACCTTGTGTGCCACCTCCATCGCAGCCACCTTGATGGCCGCCACTTCCGAACGAGCCGAGGCATTTCCGGCGGTATCCATCAACCAGGCCGACTTGAGCACCAACAACCGGATCTGGTCGATCTCCATGCGGCTGCGGGCAATCCACTCACGCACCACACCTTGATCGGACAATGGTCCGCCGAAAGCCTGCCGCACGAGCGAGCGCCGACACATCATCTCCAGAGCACGCTCGGCCATGCCGATCGCCCGCATGGCGTAGTGCATGCGGCCGGGCCCGAGTCGCCCCTGGGCGATGGCGAATCCGTCGCCTTCCTCTCCCAGCATGTTGGCGGCGGGCACGCGCACGTCGGTGAACTGAACTTCGCCGTGGCCCAGACGATCCTGGAACCCGAACATGGGCAGGTCGCGCACCACCTCTACGCCGGGGGCGTCGGCCGGAACCAGAATCATGCTTTGCCGGCGGTAGGTGGAACTGTCCGGATCCGACTTCCCCATGAAGATCATGAGTTTGCAGTCGGGATCGAGAACGCCCGAGGTGTACCACTTTCGGCCGTTGACGACGTACTCGTCCCCGTCACGAGTGATGGTCGAGGTGATGTTGGTGGCGTCCGAGCTGGCGACATCGGGTTCGGTCATGGCGAACGCAGAGCGAATGGTGCAGTCCAACAACGGCTTCAGCCATTGTTCCTTCTGCTCCTCCGTGCCGTACATGGCCAGAATCTCCATGTTGCCGGTATCGGGTGCCGAGCAGTTGATCGCCTCGTTCCCGATGATGGAACGGCCGACGATCTCGGCGAGTGGCGCATATTCGAGATTGGTCAGTCCCGCACCGAGGTCGTCGTGGGTCATGAACAGGTTCCACAGCCCCAGATCACGAGCGCGTGCCTGCAGATCCCGCATGATCTGCGGTTGCTCGTGCGGGTTATCGTTCGCGGCGATCTGAGCGTCGTAGACACTCTCGGCCGGATAGACGTGGTCGTTCATGAATGTCTCGAGCGTGGCCGACAATTCGGCCGTCCGCTGTGAGTAGGAAAAGTCCACTTCCGTGTGCTCCTGTCGAGTGATGGTGCGTCAGCGCGCGAGCAGTGCGGTGCCGGTGTCGATCAACCTGCGGATGGTCGCGGGCAGCTTTTCCTGATCCGGGTCGATGTGGCGCCCCTCGCGGTGCCGACGCAGGTTGTGGCCCATGATCGCCGCCATCTTGAGCCGTCCCAGGGCGTCGAACCATGTCATGTCCGGCAGCGCCGGACCGCTCCCGGTGTAGCAGGAGATCAGTTCGTCGGTACTGGGCAGACCGGGAACGTCGCGGCCCACCCCGGGAAAGTTGGTGCCGTCGGCGAATACCAGGAACCACCCGAGTTCGACGCGTGGATCACCTGCGCTCCAGATCTCCCAGTCGATCAGAGCCGCCGGCTCGAGACCGTCGGAGATGATGTTTCCCAACCGGTAGTCCCCGTGGACGAGTGTGGGTGTGATCGCCGCCGGAATGTCCCTGCGAAGCAGTCGAACCAACTCGTCGGCACCCTCCACGAGTTCCACCGGAACAGCTGCGAGCGTCTTGGACCACCGGTCCAATTCGTCTGCCGGCGAGAGGATGTCGCCTGCGTTCGGGATGGTCTCGAGCGGGACTGCGTGCAACGACGGCAATACCTCCGCCGCGCGCCGCATCCGAGCGGCCGCGATACTCGGTTCCACCTCGGGGTCGTCGAGCACCGGTTCGAGCGACTCGCCGACGACGAGCTCCATGGCGAACCACGCCGGTTCCTGCTCGTCGACCGCCACTATTGCCGGTACCGGCACCGCTGTATCCGCCAACGCGCGCAGAATCGAAGCCTGCCGGAGCATGTCGTGCCGCCCGACCGAGCGCTGCCCTTCGGGGACCGCCTTGACGACGAAGTCGCCGCCGGACGTTCCCACCCGATAGGTCAATCCGGAATGGCCACCGAGGAGCGGTTCGAATGTGCTCACGGTGACGCCGAGCTCGGCGTCCAGCGCGGCGGACACGCGTGTGCGGAGGGAGGATTCGGTCATGGTCGTGGCTCTCTCGGCAGACCGAGCACGCGCTCGGCGATGATGTTGTGCTGAATCTCGTCGGTACCACCGGCAATTCGATAGCCCGGGGCTCCGAGTAGATGCTCGGACCACGCGAACGTGCCCCACCCTCCCGAGTCGGACGTCAGTTCACGCCCGAGCAGCAAGCGCGCGACTTCGGAGGTCCTGGCCATCGTGTCGGTGGCCAGCAGCTTTCCCAGTGACGCTTCCGGACCTGGATCGTTGCCCGCGATGACGGCACCGGCCACTCTCATGTTGCCGATTCGCTGCACGAAACTACGCGTCACCAGATCGGCTACGGCGTCGCGCTCGATCTCGGTCAGCTCGCGGCCGAGGTTCTGGGCAAGGGCCACAGCACGATCCGCGTTCGCCAGGCCGAGGTTTCCGCCGTCGAGGCGTTCGGCCGCCAGCACTGTCAGGGCAACCTGCCAACCCTTCCCGACCGGGCCCAGCCGAAGGTCGTCGCTCAGGTGCACCCCGTCGAGGTACACCTCGTTGAAGGAGCTGCCCCCCGTCATCTGGCGAATGGGACGTACGTCAACCCCCGGCGCGTCCATCGGGATCAGGAACATGGTCAGACCGGCGTGCTTGGCGACGGTGGAGTCGGTGCGGCACAAAGCGACTCCGTAGTGTGCGACCCGCGCCCCCGACGTCCACACCTTGTGCCCGTCGATCGTCCACGAGCCGTCCTCGGCCTGGGTTGCGCGCGTCCGGACCGCGGCCAAGTCGGAACCCGCCTCGGTCTCGGAGAACAACTGACATGCGATGACGTCGGCCCGAAGCATGGCACGAACGAACCTGACCCGCTGCTCTTCGGTTCCCCACTGCGCAATGGTGGGCGCAACCAACTGTTGAGTGACAGAGAACATCTCGGTCCTCTTGGGGACGTCGAACGTGTCCTCGACGCGCCGGAAGGCGAGTACGTACGACAGCGGTAGGTCGCGGCCACCGTACTCGACGAGGGAATTCAACGCGCCCCACCCCGCGTCGAACTTCGCCTGCTCGTACGCGGCGATCTCGTCGGTGTGCGCCTGCTCTTCCTCTGCGGTCCAATTCTCGAAGACAGCGACCGTATCCGGCCCGTCGCCCCACACGGAGTCGGTGCGCGGCGCGGCCACGGTTGTCAGCCACGCGGTCGCCTGCTGGCCGAACTCGGCGATGTCCGGAATCGTTCGTTGTGTCACTGCATTACCTCTGGTTCGTCTCGGGTCAGACCGTCAGCACGGTGCAGGCACTGATGCCCGGCGCGCCGTACACGTGGGTGAAGCCGACACGCGGATCGCCCGGCACTTGGCGTTCGCCGGCTTCGCCACGTAGCTGAGTCACGATCTCGTGCACCTGGCGCAGACCGGAGGCTCCGATGGGTTCTCCGTTCGCGATGCAACCGCCGTCGGTGTTGATCGGCAGGCGCCCGCCGATGTCGGTTTCTCCGGCCGCGATCATGGCTTCTTGCTCTCCGGGCTCACAGAAACCGCATTCGGCCATGTGCATGATTTCGGCACCGCTCTCGGTGTCCTGCAGCTGCGCGACGTCGACGTCACCCGGAGCGATACCGGCCTGCTCGAAGGCCGCACGTGCCGCGTCGGCGCTGACACTGGTCGGTTCGCCGGCCCCCTGAACGGAGGGGCTGAAGACCTCGAAGGACCCGAATCGGCGGGTCCGGTGGGTGATAGCGGCAATCTTGATCGGCCGACCGGTAGCTCGCGCGACGTAGTCCTCGCCGGCGACGACGATCGCGGCTGCTCCCTCACCGGGTGAACAGAACATGTACCGCGTGAGTGGATCGTTGACCATGTCGGCTTCGGCGATCGTCGTGGCATCCATGGCCTCGCGACGCCAGGCGTTGGGGTTGAGAACTCCGTTACGGTAGGCCTTTTCGGCGACCAGGGCCAGCGTCCGACTCGAGATGTCGTGCTGACGCATGTAGCGAGAGATCTTGGCACCGAAGAACTGGGTGGTCACCATCAGACCGGCCTCGCCGTAGCCGTCGGGTAGTCCCCACTCCGCCGGTCGTGGGTCGAACGCGCCACGCGGATGTTTGTCGAATCCGACTGCGAGCGCGACGTCCGCGGAGCCCGAGCGCACAGCGTTGACGGCCGAGAACAACGCGCTTCCGCCTGTTGCGCAACCGTTCTTGACGTTGGTGAACGGAATTCCGGTGAAACCCAGTTCGGCAACGAGAGTATCGGCCAGGCCCGAGCCGTCACTGCCACCGAACGCGACCTGAACGTCCGGCCAGGCCAGACCGGCATCGCGCAACGCGTTGCCGATCGCGGTGACGGCCATCTGGCGGCCGGACACTCCTGGCTGGCGGCCGAACTTGGAGAGACCGGCACCGATGATCGAAACATTCTGTGTCACTGCGTGATTCCTGTCGATTCCGGTTGCGTGCCGAGCGCGTCGACAGCGAATCGGGGCACCGGCGCGGTGGACGTCAGACGCACCGGTGCCCCATCCAGTTCGTCGAAGCTCTCACAGTCGATGATTGCTTCGATCTTGATGCCCTCGGGCAGTTCCACGTAGCCGACTGCGAAGGGAACGAACCCGCCGACCGGTGGCACGTAAGGAGGAGACTTGGGCGAGAAACGCTGAATCGTATAGGCCCACAGGGTGCCTCGCGTACTCAACGTGATGTTCTCCGCAGTGGGTGTGGCGCACCTGCTGCACATCGCACTCGCGGGGAAAGCCACGGTACTGCACACAGTGCACCTGCTGCCCTCGAGTGCGACGGCCGTTGCCTGCTCCATTGATGCTGCCTTTCGGGCTGTTCGGTCAGAACGCGGACGTGGTGCGGATCAGCGCCCGACCCACTTGGGCTCACGCTTCTCGAGGAATGCGGTGACGCCCTCCTTGCCGTCCTCGGACTGGAGCGCATTGCCGACTGCGAGATGCTCCATGACCATGAGCGACTGGATGTCTGCATCCAGACCGCGGTCGATGCACATCTTGGTCAGCTTCATCATGAACGGGCTCTTGTCAGTGAGGTTCCCGATGAACTCGTCGACGGTCTTGTCGAGGTCCTCGGCCGGCGCGGACGCATTGATCAGGTCGAAGTCGACGGCCTCGGTGCCCGAGAGCAGCTTGCCGGTGAGCATCAGTTCCTTGGTCTTCCGGATGCCGATCATGCGGGGCAGGCGGTAGATGGGGCCGGCACCACCGAACAATGCACGGCGGATGTGGAAGTCGCCAATTCTTGCGTCGTCGGCCGCGATAGCGAAGTCGCACGAGATCATCAGTTCGAAGCCACCGGCGGTGACGTAACCCTCGAGCACCGCAACGGAGGGAGTGTTCATGGAGTACAGACGATCGCACACCTTCGCCGACAGGACGGCGACGTCCATGGCGGTGGTGGTGCCGATGAAGTCCGACAGCAATTCGTCGAGGTCGAAGCCCGAGCAGAAGGTGTTGTTGACTCCGCGAAGCACGAGAACCTTAAGGTTCGGATCGTTGTCCACCTCGACGATGATCTCGTCCAGACGATGCAGCAGCTCTACCGTGACAGCGTTCTTCTTGTGCGGGCGGTTGAGCCAGACGCGAGCGACGTCGCCGTCCTTCTCCAACAGAATGTGGTCGGTGTCGATCATGTGACAGCCTTTCGAGAGTGCAAGTTGAACTGGATTCACTTCAGTATTGATCATCGAGGCGATGGCGTCAATAGCCGATCCCCGGCGACCGCATCAATCGGTCTACACGGCAAGCAAATCGGCGATCCGCGCCCGATGAGCCCGCGAATCACCCTGCAGCGCTTCGTTTCCGAGAACTCGACGGAAGTAGCTGTGCGCCGAGTGCTCCCACGTGAAACCCACTCCCCCGTGCAACTGCACGGCCTCGTGGGCCGCGTGTACCGCGGCATCGCTGCACACCGCACCCGCGACGGCAATCGCCAGCCGGGCCTCGTCGGGATCCTCGTCGTGCACCGCTGCGGCATACCGGGCGGCCGATCTGGCCCGCTCGAGTTCGACCAGCATGTCGGCCAACCGGTGTTTGATCGCCTGGAACGAACCGATGGGACGGCCGAACTGATGACGCGTCTTGACGTGCTCGAGAGTCATCTGCAGCAGGGCATCGGCGATACCGGTGTTCTCGCACGCGAGAGCCAGCGTTGCCACGTCCTGTATCCGCGCGATCGCGTCGCCGGCTCCGTCCACCGACACCAACAGCGTCGCGGGGGCACGATCGAACGAGATGTCCGCTTGTCGCCTGGTGGAGTCGACGACGCGTCGATCATGCAGTGCGGAAAAATTGCTAGCGGACACTCCGAAGAGTGCGATGCCGTCCGGGCCGCGGGCACTGACGACCACAAGATCGGCTGCTCCACCTCCGACGACGAACCGCACCTGTCCGCTCAGAACCCACCCGTCGTCGGTCCGGTCGGCATCGACGTCGTCGGACTCGGCGGACAATGCGCTCACTGCCGCAACCGTGGTACCGCCGAGGATGTCCTCGAGCAGGTCCGAGTTGCCCGCCTCCATCATGGCGCGAACGCCGACGGCCGCATGCTGATAGACGGGTTCGACCACCAGAGCGCGACCGCATTCTTCGACGATGATGCCGAGCTCGACCATGCCGTAGCCGAGCCCACCCAGCTCCTCCGGCACAGCCATGGCGGTCACCGACATGTCGTCGACCAGGCGTTTCCACAGTTCGACCGAGTAGCCAGGGTCAGAGTCCGCAGACGCGCGCACCTGCTCGATCGTGGAGTACTTGGCGAGGACTCCGCGGATGGCCTCGCGTATCTCGGCTTGTTCGCTGCCGGGCGTCAGCGCCGACGGCTCCGAACGAGGCCAGGGGGCTTGTGCGTCGCGGTGAGATGATGACATGTCGCTCCACTCGAGTTGAATTCAGTTCTTTCTCGAACCATAACCGCTAGAACCCTCGACAAACAGGGTTTACCTGAACTAAGTTCACTTCATGTCATTGAAGATTGTGGAGTACTACGCCACCTTGGATGCCGGGCACCTGGACGACGCGGTGGCGATGCTGTCCGAGGATGTCGAATATTCGATGGTCTTGCCGAGCGGGGCGAGTCGAAAGACCGGACGAGCCGCGATGCTCGAATACCTGTCCGGCAGACCCCCCGTCGACCGCAAGCACCGAGTTCTCCGATCCGCCGTCGACCAGGACCTGCAGTTCGCACACGGTGCAGTGACCGAAGGCGACCGGACCACGGGCTACTTCGTCGGAACCATGCACGTGCGCTCGGACGGCCTGATCGACCGCTACCAGGTCTCGTTCGACACCGAATTCGACCTACTGGTCACCGATGCAGGAGAAGGCCGATGAACTCCGACACGCACCCGACCCCCACTCTGCTCCGCTGGTTCGAATACATGGATTCCGACGACCCGGATCGGGTCCTGACCATGATCTCGGCGGACTTCCGTATGTCCGTGCAGTTTTCCAAGGGACACGGCGAGGCAGCCGAGTTCGTGGGCGACCGCGACGGGCTCGTCGCCTACCTCCAGCAGCGCGAGAAGAGCACCCTGATTCATCATCTCGATCGCGGTGCCTCGGTCGACGGCACCGAGATGGTGCTGGGACGGACCACCCGCGACGGAGCCTTCGAGGCGTCGTTCAACGCCTCGGCCCAACTCGACGACAACGGGCACGTCCGACGGTTGCTCATCGCCCGCACGCCGGAATTGGCGTTCGACTAGGAGCCGATCGGCTCGCGAAACAGAGAAGAAAAGAGCGAGATGCCTGAACAAGCACTGATTTTCGAGGCCATCCGTACCCCGAGAGGCAAGGGGCGCAAAGGATCGCTGCACGGCACCAAGCCGGTGGACCTCGTCGCGGGGTTGATCACCGAACTGCGGGCTCGATTCCCCGATATGGATCCGGCCGACATCGACGACGTCATCCTCGGCGTCGTCTCACCGGTCGGAGAACAGGGCGCGGTCATCTCGCGCGCAGCCGCATTGGTGGCGGGCCTCCCGGAATCGGTCCCCGGCACCCAGATTAATCGTTTCTGCGCGTCCGGGCTCGAAGCGACCAACCTGGCCGCCCAGAAGATCGCGTCCGGCTGGGACGATCTGGTGATCGCCGGCGGCGTCGAGTCGATGTCTCGGGTACCGATGGGCAGCGACGGCGGTGCCTTGTTCACAGACCCGGCCACCGCATACGACCTCTACATCGTTCCGCAGGGAATCGGTGCCGACCTGATCGCCACGGTCGAGGGCTTCTCCCGCCACGACGTCGACACCTACGCGGCGGAGTCCCAGCGACGCGCCGAGGCAGCCTGGAGTGCAGGCTATTTCAAGAAATCCGTCGTTCCGGTCGAGGACTTCAACGGCGTCACCCTGCTCGACCACGACGAGCACCGGCGCCCGGGAACCACCACGGACAGCCTGGGCACATTGAAGCCGGCGTTCGCCGCGCTGGGCAAAGCCGCGGGTTTCGACGACGTAGCGCTGCAGAAGTACGTCGACGTCGAACGCATCGATCATGTTCACACCGGCGGTAATTCGTCGGGGATCGTCGACGGTGCCGCCCTGGTTCTCATCGGTAGCGCCGCGGCCGGAGCACGCGCAGGCCTGGTTCCCCGTGGCCGCATCGTGGCCACGGCTCAGGTCGGCAGCGAACCGACGATCATGCTCACCGGTCCGACCCCGGCCACCGTCGCGGTGTTGAAGCGAGCGGGCCTGACCGTGGACGACATCGACGTGTTCGAGCTGAACGAGGCCTTCGCCTCCGTCGTGCTCAAGTGGATGAAGGACCTCGACATCCCGCACGAGAAGACCAACGTCAACGGCGGAGCAATCGCGATGGGCCACCCGCTCGGGGCCACCGGCGCGATTCTGGTGGGCACCGTGCTGGACGAACTGGAACGAACCGGTGGCCGCTACGGCCTGATCACCCTGTGCATCGGCGGCGGAATGGGCGTCGCCACCGTCATCGAACGCCTCTGAACCGCCCATCGTCGACACATAGAAATACGAGAAAACATGAGCGAGAACATGATCGGATGGGAACGCGGTGCCGACGGCATCGTCGTACTCACGATGGACGACGCAGGCAAGAGCGCGAACACGATGAACGATACGTACATCGCGTCGATGGCCGCCACGGTCGAGCGGCTCGAAGCCGAGAAGGACGACATCACCGGTGTCGTGATCACCTCGGCCAAGAAGTCGTTCTTCGCGGGCGGCGACCTCGACGACATGACGCAGGACCCGGGCGCTGTCGACGAGCGGGACGTTGCGCGCGCCTTGACCGAGCGGATCGACGGCATCAAGAGTGTTCTCCGACGGCTCGAAACCCTCGGCCGCCCAGTGGTGGCCGCGATCAACGGCGCGGCCCTCGGCGGCGGCTTCGAGATTGCGTTGCACACCCACCACCGCATCGCAGCGGATGTGCCGGGCACCCGAATCGGCCTCCCCGAGGCCACGCTCGGATTGTTGCCCGGTGGCGGCGGGATCGTCAGAACGGTCCGATTGATGGGACTCGACGCCGCCCTGTCGAAGGTGTTGACGAAGGGCCAGCAGCACTCGGTGGCCGATGCGAAAAAGCTCGGGCTGATCGACGCCACCGTTGCCGGTGTGGACGAGCTGATTCCGGCCGCGAAGGCGTGGATCGCCGAGAACCCGTCGGCTGTGCAGCCGTGGGACGTCAAGGGTTTCGAGATACCCGGTGGCGGACCGACCGATCCTGCCGTCGCTCAGAATCTTCTGGCCGCAACGGCGTTGCTACGCAAGCAGCTCAAGGGCGCACCCGCCCCGGCACCGCGGGCGATCCTCGCCGCTGCGGCGGAGTGCGCGTCGGTCGACGTCGACACTGCGGATCGCATCGAAACCCGTTACTTCGTCTCTCTGATGACCGATCGAGTGGCGCAGAACATGATTCGTGCGTTCTTCTTCGACATGCAGACCATCCGACGCGGCACTTCCCGCCCGGCCGGCCACGATACGTTCACAGCCCGTTCGGTGGCAGTCATCGGAGCCGGAATGATGGGTGCCGCGATCGCCTACGTGTGCGCCAAGGCCGGTATCGAGGTCGTATTGAAAGACCTCGACCAGAACGCTGCTGACCGCGGAAAACTCTACGCCGAAAAACTCGAAGCGAAAGCTCTCGAGCGGGGCTCGACGACAGCCGAGAGGTCGGCGGCACTGCTCGACCGGATCCGGCCGACCGCGGACGCGACCGAGTGCACCGCAGTCGATCTCGTGATCGAAGCCGCATTCGAGTCCGTGGAGGTCAAGACTGCGGTGTTCGGGGAACTCGACGGGATCGTTCCCGCCGATATCGTCCTCGGCTCCAACACCTCTCAGCTTCCCATTTCTATCCTGGCCGACGGCGTGAGCCGACCCGAGAATTTCATCGGAATCCACTTCTTCTCCCCCGCCGACAAGATGCCCCTCGTCGAAATCGTCCGTGGCCGGCAGACTTCCGACGCGACCGTGGCGAAGGTCGTCGACTTCGTGTTCCAGATCGGTAAGACGCCCATCGTCGTCAACGACAGTCGAGGCTTCTTCACCTCGCGAGTGATCGGCGCGTTCCTCGACGAAGCGATGGCCGCGGTCGGCGAGGGCGTCAACCCGGTCTTCATCGAACAGGCAGGAGCGCAGGCCGGCTACCCCGTCCCGCCGCTGCAATTGATGGACCAGGTGACCTTGTCCCTGTCGCAGAAGATCCGCAAGGAGAACGAACGCGCGCTGGTGAGCGAAGGCAGCCCGCCTCGCCGACACGGCTCCGATGCGGTGATGGACAGGATGGTCGATGAACTCGACCGCCTCGGTCGCGCCGGCGGCGGCGGTTTCTACAGCTACGACGAATCGGGTGCGAGAACCGGGATCTGGCCGGGCGTGCGCACGTCTTTCGACTCGGGCTCGACTCGAATTCCTTTCGTGGACATGCAGGAACGGATGCTGTTCGCCGAGGCGATCGAGGCGGTCAAGTGCCTCGACGAAGGTGTGTTGACGAGCGTGGCCGACGCGAACATCGGGTCCTTGCTGGGCATCGGCTTCCCGCCGTGGACCGGGGGCGTGATCCAGTACATCGACCAGTACGACGGCGGGCTGTCCGGCTTCGTCGACCGAGCACGCGAGTTGGCATCGAAGTACGGGGCTCACTTCGAGCCGCCGCAGTCGTTGGTGAACAAAGCACTACGCGGAGAACGCGTCCATACACTCGTGTCCTGAACGAAAAGAGAATGCTGTGAATGCAGTACGTCGATCGGTGATGTCCGTCGGGATCGCAGCGGTGACCGTCGTCGCTGCGGCGTGCGGGCAATCCTCGCAGGAAGCCGGATCCGCACCGGTGCAGGGCACATGGGACGACGTCGTGGCTGCGGCCGACGAGGAAGGAACCGTGTACCTGTACTCCAGTCAGCATCCCGAGAACCTCGCGCTACTCGAGACCGCCTTCGAGTCGAAGTATCCCGACATCGATCTCGAGTTCACGCGAGGCAGTGACGTCGAGCTCAACCCGCGCGTGGAGACCGAAGCCCGCACCGGCCGTGGAACTGCCGACGTACACATGTCGACCGATGCCGCATGGATCACGAATGCGTCCGAATCGGGAACCTACTCGACGCCGGTGGTCGGGCCGGCCTTCGACGACCCGGCGTACGCTCGGTCGACGAGCATGCTGAACGACACGTTCTTCCTCACGAGCGCAGCGATATTCGCACTCGGGTGGAACACCGATGCCGTTCCTGCCGGGCTGTCGTCCCCGCAGGATCTGTTGGATCCGAAGTTGAAAGGCCGACTGGGCGTCGTGAATCCTGCGGGGTTCGCCGCCGTCGTCGACGAGTATCGCTTCTTCGACGAGAACTGGACCGGTGGCGGCTTTCTGGACAAGCTCGCCGCGCAGGAACCGCGGGTGTACCCGGGCACGTTGGCCGTGGCGCAGGCATTGAGCTCCGGCGAGATCGCCGCGTCGCCGATGGTTCCCCCACTGGTGCGGGAGAAGGACGCAGGTGCACCGGTCGACTGGACACTTCCCGATCCGGCGTGGGGTGCGCCGTACTACTCCCACGTGCTGTCGTCGGCTCCGCATCCCAACGCCGCGCAAGTGCTGGCCGACTTCATGGTGTCGGCCGAGGGGCAACGCGCCCTGTCGAAGGGGTACGGCAGCGCACTGCCCGATGTCGAGAACTCGGTCGGGTCGGCACAAGACATTTCGCTGCCCGATTCGGATTCACTGACGCCCGAGAAGGTCTCGCAGTTCCAACAGGAATGGGAAAGCAAGTTCAACTGAACGTCGGTGGATGTGGTGGCCGGGTTCGCCACTATCGCGGTGCCACATCCACCAGCACTCGCACCTGCGGTTCGGCCGTCAGATGGGAGGCGATCGCGGTCCTGATGCGATGCTCGGGCACCGTCAGCCTCTCCGTCTCCTGGGCGGCATACTCCGACCAGTTCTCGAAGGTGCACAGCTCGACGAATGTCGCTCTGGTGCTGGACATTTGCGCACAGGACCACCGTACGGCCCCGAGTCGGAGTCTGGACGATCGCAGGCGTCCGACATCGTCGACGAACTGTGCAAGCTTTTCCGGATCGACGACATACGTCGTTTCGACGGTTATCCGGCGGCCGTCGAATTCGGTCGAGAGTACCGGCGGACCTGCCCCTCCTGACAGATCCGGTGCTATCGATTCGCTCGGCAGAATTCCCCGTCGGAGAATCTCTACTGCGGAGACGGACATGATCGCCGCCGAGACGATGACTGCGGCAACGAGACCGACTGCGTCGGCCAGAAACCCCCACAGGAGGGCACCTACTGCCTGACTGCCCTGAAAGGTCAGCATCACGAATGCGATGACACGCGACTTGATCCACTTCGGCATCACAGCGTGGGTGGCGATCATCCAGGTGCTCTGGATCGCGACCCACGCCGCACCCACGATGACCAGCAGCACGAAGACCACACTCACCGACGGCACGAGCACGATGCCCGCGAGGACCGCCGCATACGCAATCGAACCGATCGCTACGAATGTGTTCCAGCTCAACCGTGCACGGAGAGGCATCAGTGCGACGGTCCCGGCCACCGCACCGATCCCGATGGCACCCGAGAGAACACCGAACTGAACCGACGATGCATGTAGTCGTTCGTATGCCACCACCGGTAGCAACGCCCACAGGGCACTGGCCGGAATTCCGAACGTGATGACGCGCAACAACAGTCGCCGAGTCCACCGCGAATGGCGAATGAACCGCACACTCACCCCGACAGCGCGGTGCACGGATTCGGTCTTGGGCTTCTTACCGGACTCGGGCGGCACCTGAGTGAGCGCCACGATGACACAGACTGCGAACAGCGCGGCGACGGTCGCAAAT
The DNA here is from genome assembly GCF_002258475.1 of Rhodococcus sp. 06-1460-1B. Taxonomy (NCBI): domain Bacteria; kingdom Bacillati; phylum Actinomycetota; class Actinomycetes; order Mycobacteriales; family Nocardiaceae; genus Rhodococcus; species Rhodococcus sp. 06-1460-1B. The sequence goes on along the minus strand of NZ_NOYS01000004.1, from coordinate 125,445 downwards.
GCACCGCTCGAACCCCACCATGCGAGTATCGCGCCTCCGATCACCGGTCCGACTGCGCGCGCCCCGTTGAAAATGGCACCGTCGATTGCAGGAACGACTGCCATCATGTCGGCAGGGACCAGATGAGGGAGCAGGGCCTGCCACACGATTGCCACCGACGCGAGCCCGCACCCGGCGAGAAACACCGCGGTCATCAACGCCGGTGTGGAGGACAGGCCGAGGAGTTGCAACGCCGTCATGACGATCGACGCCACCAGCAGGACGATAGCGGTGCCCGCGAGCAACAACCGATGACCGGCGAACTCCGCGATGGCCCCGATCGGTAGAGCGAGAAGAAAGAACGGCACACTGGCGGCGAACTGGACCGAGGAGACCACCAGCGCGGACTCCCCCGACTCGGTGAGCGTCCACTGTGCAGCGAGAACCAGGATCCACACGCCCACACTGGCGCTCAGCTCGAAGCCCAACATCCGGCGCAACTTCGGAATACGCATCGGCGCAAAGAAACTGATGTGATTCGACGATTTCACCTGTGTCACCTTTCGGACGCGGCCTACACTTGAACCTAATTCAGTTGTGGAAAGATTGTTGCGTTTTCCGCATCACCCGATTCGAAGGGACGTCATCGAAGACCATGATCAGTCGAGTACTCTGCCTCGCCGCCCGTCCCAGCGGAAAACTCACGACCGAGCATCTGGAGCTGGCGGACATCCCGCTCGCCCCACTGCTCGATGGCGAAGTGCTGGTACGAAATACGTGGCTGTCGATCGATCCGTCGATTCGACTGCGCCTCGGCGACTCGGCACCGTCGGGATATCTGCCACCGCTCCGAATCGGAGATGCTTTGGTGGGGTTGGCACTCGGCGTCGTCGTCGAATCACGGGACGAGAACTTTCGGCCGGGAGATCTGGTGTCGCACATGTACGGCTATCGCGACTTCGCAGTGGTCTCTGCCACCGCCGGCGGATTGGGTGGCGCGGGCACCCTCACCAGAATCGATACCCAGGACTGGCCCCCACAGTGGTTCCTGGGTCCGCTGGGCAGTTCCGGGCTCACGGCCTATGTCGGCCTCTTCGAGGTGATGGACATTCGATCGTCCGATACCGTCTGGATCTCGGCCGCGGCAGGAGCAGTCGGCAGTATCGCCACCCAACTCGCCGCCCACCACGGCTGCACGGTGATCGCTTCCGCAGGCAGCCGGCGCAAGGCCGATCATCTCGTCGATGCCTTAGGAGCCTCCCGCTCGTTCGACTACCACGACGGCGACATGGACAGCCTTCTCGCGAGCGCTGCCCCGGACGGAATCGACGCATACTTCGACAACGTCGGCGGTTCTCACTTCACCGCTGCACTCGACGCACTTCGACCCGAGGGACGCGTCGCGATGTGTGGGGCGATCTCCACCTACGAAACATCGAACACGTTGCCGTCGAACCTGTTTCAGATCACGGCCAAGAGCTTGTCGGTACGAGGATTTCGAGCCGGTTCGTACGGCCATCTCTACGACACGATGCGATCCACCGTCGGAAGCCGACTGGCCGACGGAACCATGATCTACGAGGAATCCGTCTACGACGGCCTCGAGCAGGCCTCCACCGCACTGGTCGATCTACTCAACGGGCGAACGAGCGGAAAGACGCTGTGCCGACTGTAAATCCCTGCCGGTTGTGAGCCTTTGACGCATCGGTTCAGAGCGGTCCTGCGTTCGACCGCACGACGCGCGGCGGCGTCCATTGCTCGCTCAGGGCATCCTCGGTCGGTTGATAGATCCTCAGGACCAAAAAGAACGGATGCTGGGGTGCCGGAAGCCAGGCGTGGTCGGGACTGTCGGTCGTGGCCGGCGATGCGCTCACCCTGATCGTCGACGGTCCCACGGCTCCGTCGCCTCCGTTGACCGCCGATCCCGCCGAGTGCTTCTTCTCGGGCGCGTCGTACAACCAGCCGGTTTCTGCGTCGTACAACGTGATGCTCCAAAAGGCCTGCGCTGGCGGGGAAGTGACGAACTCGATGCGGTATTCGTCGCCGCCTCCGCACGTCAGTCGCTGTCCGTCGTCGTCGACATAGGTGTTGTACGAGCAGTTCTCCTCGACAACGTTCGCGCCGAGACCGACGTAGTTCATGACCGCACGTGCAAAGAAGTTGTGCCCGTGGGCACCTTTGCCGAGCACCCGGGTCCAGCCGGATTCGGTGCGACGCCCCAGCAGCGATCGAGACCGGGACAACATCGTCATCGCGGTTCCGAAGCCCTGTTCCATGCCTTTCCGTGTGGCCTCATCGAGGTCGTGCACAGAGAAAGTGCCAGTACCCACACCGAGCTGTCGGAATTGGTGCACGTGGGCTACGTCGGTGAACGGCACTCCGTTCACCGCCAGCGACGCATCGAGGGCCGTGAAGAACGCTGCCGAGGAGACTTCGACCGCACGAGGATCGACCACCGGCCACGCCGGCACCGACGCGATCGGTGCATCGATCGTGACCGCATCCTGCAGCCTGTGCACGGCCGGCAGGTCCGAGTCTCCGAACGCCTGTATCCGCATCAACAGCCACATGATCGGTGTGGCGACTCTGAACACCTCGATACCTTCGGGAATCGAACCGGTCCAGTCCGAACACGCCAGGAACAACGCGCGCGGCTGTTCGGGGTGCGTACGCCGACTGACATTGCTGGCGTTGCTGTAGGCGTCCAGGAAATTCAGCGTGTAGTACCGGCTACCGAAATCGGGAAGAACGACGACGATCGGCCCATCCGAAAGGTCGAGCCAGGCATTGGAATACAGCGTGTCGACATTGGGGACCCGGAAGGCCTGGAACTCCGCACCGGCAATCGTCCGTTCGTGGACGAGCGAATTGGTCGCCCACCGTTCGCCGTCTGCAGCCGGGGCACACGCGTCACACATGCCGGCGTATTGGTACACCGACGGCAGACCGTAGACCACCGCGTGCATTGCCAGTGATTGTGCCCGGTGCTGCCGGTCCAGTGCGTCCGACGGGTGTACATCCGCCGCATCGGTTGCAGCGATCTGATCGGCCGAACTCGGGTCGTACGTTCGCATCGGTCAAAAGTCCCTTCTCGCAGACGCTGTCGCTGATCCGAACGCCCGTCGCGTTCTTTATTTGCGGCCTCTCGGCGCGTCGAAGCCGTGGACAGCCACTGGAAAGTGATTGACATCACGCAGCATAGCTGCTGAACTGAGGTCAGTTCAAACAGGAGGACGATACATGCGACATCCGGTCCGGACGAAACACATGATCATCGCGATACTCGTCGCCACATCGACCGTCGCGCTCAGCGCGTGCGGATCGTCGGGCGGAGACACTGCATCGGTGGAAGGAAACTGGGAAGACGTAATGTCGGCGGCCGAAGAGGAAGGCTCGGTGACGCTCTATTCGAGCCAGAACACCACCATCCTCGACAGCGTCAAAGCCGCGTGGAATGCGAAGTATCCCAACATCGCTCTCGAATACGTGCGGGGTACCGACGCGGATCTCAACCCACGCGTCGAGGTCGAGAACAAGACCAAGAAGGGGATTGCCGACGTCCATGTCGTGACCGATACCGCGTGGATCGCCTCCGCTGCGGAGTCGGGCAATTACTCCCAGGAATTACGCGGCCCTGGTTTCGACAACCCCGATTACGACCGGGACTCCAGCATCAAGAACAACCGCCTGTTCCTGAACGTCGCGGCTACCTTCGGAATGGGCTGGAACACCGATGCGGCCCCGAACGGCCTGACCGATCCTCGTGATGTTCTCGACCCCGAATACAAAGGGCGCGTGGGCGTTGTCAGCCCTGTGGGCATTGCATCCTACGTCGATCTCTACAGCTTCTACCGACAGAATTTCGGCGACGATTTTCAGGAACGGCTCGCCGCACAAGAGCCGAGAATTTACCCCAGCGCCCTCGTGCTCGCGCAGGCACTGACCTCCGGCGAAGTTGTCGTGGCCCCGATGGTGCAGCCACTGGTTCAAGAGGTGGCGAGCGGCGCACCGGTTAACTGGGCTCTTCCTGAACCTTCATGGGGAACCCCTTACTACGGGCACGTCACTGCAGTCGCGCCACATCCGAATGCGGCTCAGCTTCTGGCCGACTTCCTGGTCAGCACAGAGGGACAGACCGCGCAGGCCATCGGAGTAGCAACAGCACTGCCCGGCATTGCCGGGGCGACCGCCGACGCACACGACGTCCAGGCTCCCGACCCCGAACAATTGACCAAGCAGTACGTCGACCAACAGTCTGCGGAGTGGGAACAGCAGTTCGTGAGCTAGCGCCCTGCAGCCCAGTAGAACCGAGCGCAGGCCGTGACGGGATCACACCGTCACGGCCTGCACTCTTTCCCATCACGGCGCTGAGGCAGACCAGACGACAAAACTCAGGGCGAGCAGCCCGAGGCTCGGAATCAACACTGCAATGACGTGAGCACGTAAGGGGAACACCACCCTGTTGTCCTCCGCGGTATGTCCGGCCCTCACTCGCGCGATCCAACCCGAGGCCAGCAAAGCCGCCGCGCCGAAGCCGACGAGGACTGCCAGCGCTATCAACGCAGGCTGGCGCGTGTGCGAGCTCAGGCGTATGCCGATCACTGCACACACGGCCACGGCCGATTCCGTACGGACCCAGGCCAACTGGGTTCTCTCTACTTGGAGGCCTCCGTCTCCCAGTTCCCCACCCGGCCGCGAAGTTGGGGGCTCGCCCCGACGTCGACGGGTCATCGCAGGACGGACCACAGCACCAGAACCCCGACCGCCGCAAGGACGAAAGCCAACGGCAGGGCAATACGAGGAGAAGGAAGAGCCTCGGACTTACGCATACTCTGCTCGGTGCGCGCCCAGCCCCACCATGCGTGCAACGGAACTCCGATCGACGACACGATCAGCATCACCGAGGCCACCACACTCGGCACGGACCCGCCACCGATATCGAATACTTGCAGAGCTACCCCCGCTGCCATCAATGCCAGCGACGTTCGAATCCACGCCAGGTAGGTTCTCTCGTTCGCGAGACTGAAGCGCGGATCGGGCTCGGCTCCAACGGAATACACCGAACGAGGAAACCGTGCAGGCCTGTCGTTTGTCACATCGACCTCTCGAACTCCACTGCAATCGCAGCATCGCCGTGTCCGAACCTCTGCGTATCACGCCCTCCGATACACACACCAGGCTACAGTCAAGGTGAATTCAGTTCACATAAGGGGTCCTATGCCGAACCGCACCCAGCCGGAACAAACCGACCTGCGCGACGATGCGAGCGCGCTCCAGGTCTGGGGATTCCCGGTGATCTTTGCCCAACGCCTCCGGCTGCGGTTCACTGATCCAGCGAATCCGCACGCGCAGCGACCTCCCGCGTCGGCCGGCGCTCCTCTGAATACCGTTGGACACCAAAGAGAATTGTCGAATCCCGCGCTGACCGCGGGTGTCGCCCCGAATGTCGACACCCTGTACTCGTTGGCCTTCGTCGACCTCGATTCCGGGACCTTCGAGCTCCGGCTGCCGGACTTCGCCGATCGCTACTACAGCGTGCAGATCGGTGAGGCGGACTCGTCCACGAGCACGGTCATCGGTCGGAGGACTCATGGGTCCCGCATCCCTCCGCTCACGTTGTACCGACAGACATCGAAGCCTGCGAACACGGGTACTGCGGACGGATGGGTTGCATGTCGGTCGAGATTCGTGATGATCGCGATTCGGATTCTGGTCGATCCATCCCGGCCCGGAGACGTACTCGCGGTCAACGGATTACAACAGCACATCGTTCTGACCGGTCCGCCTGCACCACCGACTGCGCGTGCGGAGCTCGCCCTCTGCACTGTCGAACGTTCTGACGAACTGCAGCGGCCTCGCGAATTTCTCGGTGCCCTCGATCACGCGATCGGAAGCCTCGGCGATTCGGACGTACCGCGCTGGGTCGGGCAGACGCACCGCCGTCTGATGGACGCACTCGACGCGGCAGCCGGCCGTGATGCCGCCGAACGTGAGATCGCAGACGGTCTGCGATCCGGCTCGGAAGACATTGCTGCACAGGTCAAATCGATGGGTCGCTCCGTCAACGGCTGGGCGATCAATGATGCAGGTGCCGACTTCGGTGCGAACCATCTCCTGCGAGCCGCCGTCGCCTATTCCCAGATCTACATCAACCCCGCCGCCGAGGCGTCCTACCCGGTATGCGAACAGGACGAAGAAGGCCGTCCACTCGACGGGGCGAACGACTATGCCTTCACTTTCCGGGCCGGCGAATTTCCTCCTGCCGAGTTCTTCTGGTCGATGACCGTCTACCACGCACGCGGACTGCTGTACGCGAACGAACTCGACCGCTACGCCATCACCGACCGCACACCGAATCTGCACTACGATGCGGACGGCTCACTCACCGTCAGGGTGCAAAATAGTTGCCCGACAAACGGAAACACGGCCAATTGGCTGCCGTGCCCACCCGGTGCCTTCCGGCTGATGCTCAGGCTCTACGGCCCGAAACCGGACAGCCGTTGGTCTCCCCCGCCGGTGGTTCGCCAGCGGTGATCTCACGTCCTGCCCACACAGCTCGAAAAGTGCTGCGAGACAACCACCTACGTTCTGACGGGGAATCGTCGAGAACGATGTCAGCGACGGGTCGCTCTGAATACATCGACCGGGTGGGGCACCCGAGGGACGCCGTCGGCACCCGGCACCGATACCGCCGCGAGGTAGGCCCGCACCGGCTCGTGCAGTTCGGGCGTCAACCGGGCTTGCACCGCGAAGTCCAGCACGTCGTCGCTCGCGGCGGAAAGATCGACCAGCGCATCGAGAGTCACCGTGTCGTCGAGGACGATCTCGGCGTCGACGAATGCTTTCTCGATATCTGCGCTGAACCATTGCCGATGGCCCTCCAGCGGAGGGGCGAGTACTTCGACGAGTGCATTGAGCGCCGCCGTCGGCGCAATCGCCACCCACAGTTCGCCGCCGGGTCGCAGCAGGGCGAGCGCGGCACGCAACGTAGCTCGTAAGTCTGCGACGTAGTACATCGAGTGCACGAACATCACGACGTCGAAAGTCTCGTCGACGGGTGCGTCGTCGAACGATGCAGCGTACGCGTGGGCGTCGAGTTCGGCGGCCTCGAGCGCCGCCATCGTGGCGGCGAAGAGCTCGGTACTGCCGATCCAGGGGTCGATGCCGACGTACCGGACCGTACGGCCGGGTGCTCGCAGCACCAGGCCTGCTGCGAGCCTGGCATCGAGTGAGCCGTCTCCGCAGCCCACCGACAGCACCGAGAGCGGTCCATTCCCCATCCCGGCCAGCCGATCTGCGAAGTGCTGGGCGATCAGACCGCGCTGATCGGAGAGCATCTCGAAGGCGGCATGGTGCTCGGCGTAGGACTCGGGCGGGAGGCCGGCCAGCGCCTCTGCCCCACGCCGCATCGCCCGCAATCCGTCGATGAGCACGACGGCAGTGTCGGTCGGCGAATTCGGAGCTATGTTGGACATTGGACCGAGTCAACCACGACGCCCCGTCCGGTGCGTCGTAGTTGGCTTCCTAGGAGGAATCTCGTGAGCAGCGGAGACACAGCCGAACGCAGTCTCGAGCACTGGAGCGAGGCGGGCCGCACGGGTATGGAGGCGTTCTACGCTCTGGCCACCGAGGACTATCACCAGCTGGCGTTGGCAACCGATTGGCCGACGCTGCTCGCCGGCCGGGCTCACGAGGGCTGGTCGCTACTCGACGTGGCTTGCGGCAGCGGTAAATTCCCCACTGCGCTCCGCCGGTACACCGACCTGTCCGCGGTACCCGAGGTCGCCTACGACCTGCTCGACCCATCCGAATTCTCGGTGGCCGAGGCACGCGGAGCTTTGGCCGCGCCTTTCGTCGCGCGGCACGATCTGGTGATGACGCTGCAGGATCTGCCCGCCGATCACGCAGGCTACGACGTCGTGTGGGCCACTCACGCGCTCTACGCCCTTCCGCCCGCCGAGTTGGATGCCGCGGCCGAAAGATTCGTGGCCGCACTGGCTCCCGGTGGTCTCGGTCTGGTCGCGCAGGCAACGGAGGCATCCCACTACATCGCCTTCTACGATGCCTTCCGCGCCGGCGTGCGCGAAGCAACGCCGTACACGACGGCCGAGCAGGTGCGCGACGCGCTGATCCGCGCGGGTGCGGACGTGCGCGAGCAGCGCGTTTCCTACACCACCGGAACGTCCGATCGCGCTGTCGCCGAAGGCTTTCTGCAGCGGTGCGCCTTCGACGACTCCGTGTCACTCGACGAGATGGAGGCGGCCCCCGTGCTCGGCGACTACCTCGCTTCGTGCCGCGACGCGTCCGGTTCCTACACCTTCTCGCACGAGGCGGCCCTGCTGTGGCTCTGAACAACCCTGCCACCAACGAGCTTCTGCCCGAACGCAATCGCGAGGGCGGTATCGACCAGGACTGGGCGGGCAACGATCAGGACTGGTGGGACTGGTACGTCACGCTGGCCGCCAACGACGCCGCACCCGCAGAACTCGTCGATGGCCCTGGACTGCCGGATGTCGAGGCCGCCACGGACGAACAAGTCGAGCACGAACTCGCCGAGCCCTACGATCTCGACCCGGCTGCCGTCGACGCATTCGCGCGACACGCCTTCGTGCGGCTGCCCGCGGTGTTCTCGCCTGCCGTCGTACGTCGACTCGCCGAGCGCCTCGAGGAGTTACTGCGAGCCGAGCACGGCGACGACGTTGCGGGCCGGTTCACCGCGCTCGAGCAGATGTGGCTCCACGACGACCTGATGCGTGCCGTAGCACTGTCACCCCGGATCGGCGGCCTGGCCGCGGCACTGCTCGACGTGCCCGGCGTTCGGCTGTACCACGACAATGCGCTGTCCAAGGAACCCGGCTGCGGACGCACACCGTGGCACCACGACGCCGAGCACTTCCCGTTGCAGACCACCGACGCTGTCACCGCCTGGATGCCGATGTCGGCCATTCCGGGCCCGATGGGCCCACTGTCGTTCGCGCGCGGCCGGGACGTTCTCGGCGAAGTCGCCGACCTGGAATTCGACAAGGTCGGCACCTCCTACGACGAGGCCGTCACCCAGCGCTTCCGCACGCGCAACGTGGCGGTGGAGTCCGAGCCGTTCGCCGTGGGAGACGTATCGTTCCACTCCGCGCTGTGCTTCCACACCGCAGGCCCGAACCGGACGACACAGCCGCGTCGCGCACTGGCCACCACCTACTTCGCCGACGGCACCCGCGTCGTCGAGTCGCCGACCCTGATCAGCGGCACGTGGCGCGAATTCCTCCCCGGCATCGAGCCCGGTGGCCTCGCGAACTCCGAGCTCAACCCGCTGGTCGGCCGCCGGGACTGAGACGCCGATTCTGCGGGGCCAGCAGTTTCAGTGGACGTGCGTACACTGAATCCGGTGGGGACGAAACCTGGACCGGGGAAGAAATCTCGGCGCACACAGGAGTGGGGTGAGCTCGGCGAGCTCACACTTCGCGAGTTGGCGTCGGCTGCGGGTGGCGTTCGCGCGGTCCACTCGGCAATTGCACGACGCACGTTTGCTGCCGTGAAGCTCGGTATCGGTCCCGCCGCCCTGCCGACCCAACTGATGCACGACGCGATCGCCGCCGGCACGTACGCGAGCATCGCGGCCGCCTGCACCGGCGCAGCCAAGATCGTCGGTTCCCTGACCGACGGCTCCCTGGCTGACGGCTCCCTGGCCGACGGCGACGACGTGGCCGAGGACGACTCGCGGCCGTCACCGTCGCACACCAGCCGTGGCGCGCAGACCATCGCCGTTCTGAACGGTCTCATCGGCGACGACATGGAGAGAACAGCCCGAGTACTGGCCCATCCGATGTCGATTCGAGTCGACGGACGCCCCGTACCGCCGGAGTACCGAGCGTTGGCCGCGGGGTTTCCCACTGCGGGAGCGCACCTCGTGGTGTTCGTCCATGGGCTGGTCGAAACGGAATACGCATGGCGGCTCGGTGGGCGGCCCACATACGGAGAGCGGCTGGACGCCGAAGCCGGGACGACCTCGATCTTTCTGCGCTACAACACCGGACGCCGAATTGCAGCCAATGGTGCCGACCTGTCGGACTTGTTGGAGCAGCTCGTACCGGCGTGGCCCGTCCGGGTACACCGGATCACGTTGGTCGGACATTCCATGGGCGGGCTGGTCTCACGCAGCGCTGCTCACCACGCTGCCGAAGGCGGTCGCCAATGGGTGGATCTGCTGACGGACGTATTCACTCTGGGGACACCACATCTGGGCGCGCCACTTGCTCACGGCGTCCACGTCGCCGCGGCCGCAATGGCACTCGTACCCGAGACCCGGCCGTTCGCGAACCTACTGGCGCGTCGAAGTGCCGGTATCCGTGATCTGATCCACGGAGCAATCACCGACGAGGACGGTCATGCTCGGTACACCGACAGCTTCGATGTCGGTGCCGCCATCGACATCTCGGCCCCGGAACGGGTGCGTCATCATCACGCGTCCGCGGTCGTCACCGGAAGTCCGCGCAACCCGGTCGGAGTCTTCGTGGGCGACGGTCTGGTCCGTACCGACAGCGCCGGAGGTCGAAACAAGCTCCGCAACATAGGACTTCGACCGGACGACGGTCTCGCGATCTACAGTGCTCACCATTTCACCCTCCTCAACGACGAGAGGGTGTACAGCTGGATGCGGCGCAGCCTGGTCGATAACACTGCAGATCTCGGCCCGGGATTCTGATTCACCAGGTCTGCTCGCGTCGGTTCGCCCGGCTCTACCCGAGTACCGAGGTCAGCTCCGGCCGCTTCGCCATACGACGGTCGCCCGAGGATCGTCTGCGGATTCGACGAGTCAACCACGGCGCGAGGAACATTCCAGCCCAGGTGAGGTCGGCGCGAACTCGGGAGTGCAGGCGCGGTCTGGCAAGCGGTGCCAACGGAAGATTCCATGCGTCGGTGGCACCCGGTAGACCGAGGGCGTAGGCGGCGGCCGCAGCGAGCCGCGCATGTCCCGTCTCGTTCAGATGCAGTCGGTCCCAACTCCACAGCCGTGGATCAGAGGCCACGTCGTGCTTCTCGAGGTCGATGACCACGACATCGGATTCGGCTGCGACTCTGCGAATCTCGGCGTTCAGCTCGGTCATACGCCTGGCGATGACGGTCCTTCCGGGGACCGGGTGAGCGAGGCGGGGGAACGTCATGGTGATCACGGTGCAGTCGGCCGCTCGGAGCGCGGCGAACATTGCGCCCACCTCACCTGCCACGGTCCGCGCATCGAACTGCGGACGCAAGATGTCGTTGACACCGGCAGCGACGGACGCGACCGTCGGCTTCAACGCCAACGCAGCCGGCAACTGCTCGGCCTTGACCTGCGCGGCTTTACGGCCACGCACTGCGAGGTTGGCATAGACGACGTCGTCTGCGCCCTCAACCATGTGCTGGGCGAGCCGGTCGGCCCAACCACGAAACCCCGTTTCGTCGTTGCCGTCGTTCAGCCCTTCCGTCTGGCTGTCGCCCAGGGCTACGTATCGCAACCGTTTCGTCTGATCCACCACGTCACCGCTCTTTCACTCACCAGCAATATACAACAAGTTGTCTAATACCTGGACGTCTGGCCGCCGTGCGACGGGTACTGTGCTGGATCATGTCGCTACGTGATGCCGTGCTCGCAGCACTGGTCGACGGGGAGATGTCGGGTTATGACCTGTCCAAGGCGTTCGACGCAACCGTCGCCAACTTCTGGACTGCCACTCCCCAACAGCTCTATCGCGAACTCGACCGAATGGATCGAGACGAGGTGATCTCGGCGCGACTGGTCGAACAGGACGGTCGACCCAACAAACGCCTGTTCAGCCTCACCGACAAGGGACGCGCAGCGCTGCGCCAGGTGAGCCATCGGCAACCGAAGCTTCCTGCCATTCGCGACGAGCACCTGGTTGCGATCCACGCTCTCGAAGCCGGGGACCTCGAGCCGATGACCGATGCGATCCGAGAACGAATGCAGCTCTCACGAGACAAGCTGGCTCGGTACGACCGGATGGCGCACCGCCTGCTCGACGGACGTACCGAGACCGAGTTCCTGGCCACCGCCGATCGCATCGGCCCGTATCTCACCCTGATGCGGGGACGGATGTTCGAGGAGGAATCGCTTCGCTGGGGTGCCCGCGTCCTCGAAGTGCTCGACGCTCGCGCTGGACGCGGATGATCCCGCCGAACACCCGTTCATAGTCGCAAAGTTGTGTACTGTTCGGTCACCAGCCGAGGGTGTCTCAGGCCCTGGCCCCACCCAGGAGATGACGCGTGCAACAGTTCCGACAGGCCGTCGAGGCCAACGATCACGACGCCATGGCCGCCACCCTGGCCGATGACGTCGTCTTCAGCTCCCCCGTCGCATTCAAGCCGTACCGCGGCAAGGAGCTGACCGCGGCGATACTGCGAGCCGTCACCCGCGTCTTCGAGGACCTTCGCTACGTGAAAACCGTCGAGGACATCGGCGGCCGTGATCACGTCCTGTTCTTCGAGACCCGCATCGACGACGTGACCGTGCACGGCTGCGACATCCTCCACCTGAACTCCGACGGCCTGATCGACAATTTCACCGTGATGGTGCGTCCGCTGTCGGCTGCGCAGGCACTCTCCAAGGCCATGGCGACAGAATTTGCCGCCGAAATGGGCTCGATGGGTTCGGCGGAGAAGCAAGACAAGCAGTGATACCGGGCTTGTGGAACGAACAGAGCCGCGCACCTCTGGGTGCGCGGCTCTGATCAGTATTGGGGTGACGGTGTTCGCCAGTGCGCCTCTCGGCAGGTGGCCGCTCGCAGCGGCTGATGGTTGGTACCCGGGGCATTGGGATCGAACACCGTCGATGGAGTCAACGACGACTCGGCTCCTCGTATTCCGACCCGTGGCGATGTGGTGGGCCCGCGGTTGCGCAGCGATGACCTGAATCCACGCCCCCAATCGGAATCGACACCTCCTACGAAGGGTGTAAATCCCGACGAAGGGCGTAGATGCGGGCCGTCGACTCGATCAGCTCCCACGTTTCGGATATCCGACTCCGATCGGCGTCGGATATCCGAAACCGAGGAGCCGATCCGAGACGAAAACGCAAAAACTCCGATCCCAGGGACGGAATCGGAGCCAAGAGAGCCTCCTAACGGGATTGAACCGTTGACCGCTCGCTTACAAGCATGTTGCGAGACAACCAGATACGTCCGCATGGAACCACCACAGCCGCCCTGAACAGGGTCAATTGTCCAGGCGGTGCCACCAGAGTCCACGTCTGTTCGGACCGACATGTGACACGCTCGTGACACCGAGACGCAGCCCGCATCCAAATCCGGTACTTGTAACCCCATTTTGTACAACACATCGACACCTCGTCTCTCTGGTTCGGGCGGACATCAGAGTTCCGTGGACCAACAATCCCCCGGTCGTTCGCGCAGCCCCGTCGTGGTTGGTTTCGGTCTGCCTGACGTGAGGGCGAACGCGCGTCTCGCCGCCCCGACGGGCAAGCCGGCGCACTGTAGATTTGCCGGTAGAACCGGTGTTCGCAGTTAGGTGGGTCGTGTCAAAGCTCAGGGAATCTCGATACCGGCCAGAACGAGCACCTTCTCCTGCGTCAGGTCCTCCATTGCCGAATGCACCCCTTCTTTGCCTGTCCCAGAATCTTTGACTCCGCCGTACGGCATCTGATCGGCGCGGAAGCTCGGCACGTCACCGACGATGACTCCGCCGACGTCCAGGACGCGTGACGCCGTGAACGCTGTCTGCAGGTTCGACGTGAAGATGCCCGCCTGCAATCCGAATCGGGATCGGTTGACCTGTTCGAGTGCCTCCGCATCCGAGGCGACTTTGCAGAGCACGACAACCGGCCCGAAGACCTCGTCGTCGACAACCTTGGCCCCCGGCGGTGCTTCCTCGATGACCGTCGGCTCGAAGACTGCGCCCGTGCGTCCACCGCCGGCCAGAACGGTGGCTCCCCCCGCGACGGCTTCCTCGATCCACTCCTCCACGCGTACGGCTGCGCGGTCGTCGATCAGGGGGCCGACGTCGGTCTCGTCGTCATCGGGTGAACCGGTCGACAGCGACGCGACGTGAGCCAGAATGCGGCGGCGCATGGCGTCGTAGAGGCTGTCGTGGACGAAGACCCGCTGCACCGCGATGCACGACTGACCCGCTTGGTACATCGAGAACCGTGCGATCCTCTCGGCTGCGTACTCCTGTTTCGCCTCGTCGACCCAGTCCGCGCAGACCACCACCGCGGCGTTACCTCCGAGTTCGAGCGTGACGTGCTTGCGCGGAACGAGTTCTCGGATCGACCAACCCACCGGGACCGATCCGGTGAACGAGACAACCGGTAGCCGAGGATCCACGACCATGTCCGATGCCTTGTCGTTGGAGACGGTCAGCACTGACCACGCACCCGCCGGAAGCGATGTCTCGGCGAGTATTTCGCCGAGCACCAAGCTCGACAGCGGGGTGGCCGGCGCAGGTTTGACGATGATCGGCGCGCCGACCGCCAGGGCCGGTGCCACCTTGTGTGCCACCAGATTCAACGGAAAGTTGAACGGTGCAATTCCGAGGATGGGACCACGTGGGACGCGCTGAACCAGCGCCAAACGGCCGTCCGATCCAGCGTCAGTGTCGAGTCGCTGAAGATGCCCGCTCCATCGTCGTGCCTCCTCGGCCGCCCACCGAAATGTCGACACCGCACGAGCGACTTCCACCCGCGCCCACTTGATCGGCTTGCCGGATTCGGCAGAGATGAGCCGAGCGATTTCCTCCCGACGCTCGTGCAGACGCGTCGAGACATGCACGAGCGCATCCGCCCGAACATGGGCCGGCGTTCCCGCGAACTCGTCCGCCACCGCGGCGGCGGCCGCGATCGCGGCGTCGACGTGATCCGAAGCCGCCTCGGACACCGACCCCACGATGCGACCGTCGAACGGATTGCGGATCTCGGTGGCTGCACCGCTGGTAGTCGCTTCGCCTGCAACCCAGAACGGAAAGTGTGTGACGGACATCGGGGTCTCCCTTTCGAGGGCCGAAATGAATGCTCGCCGGCCCCGTGTCGGAGGCCGGCGAGCATCGAGGGCGTGCAGGGTCAGATCAGACGGAGGCCGAGTTGGATGCGGATTTCTGCAGAACCTCGAGCGCCTCGATGAGGTATGTGCGGAACACCGGGTGGTTCTCGCTCATCGGGAAGTGCCCGATGTCCTTCATCTCGATGAACTTCGCATTCTTGATCTGTGCCGCTGTGCGGGCACTGTCCTCCGGGGTGGTGAGGTAGTCGTAGTCGCCGGTCAGCATGACGACCGGGCAACGGTCGCCGTCGATCTGGTCGAGCTTGTCGCGCAGATCGTGGTCCACGGAGTAGAAGTGCAGGTCGCCCTTGAACGCCTCGGACCCCTGCGTGTAGTAGAACCAGGTCTTCCACCGGTCAGCTTCCGGCGACTGCGGTGCCATGAGATCCCATGTGCCGCTGGCGCACACTTGCGCAGCGTTCGCGTGGGGGTGCTGCCACCAGTCGAGGTAGAAGCCCGGCGAGTAGTCGGCACCCTCGACCGGGATGACGCCGGCGAAGCGTTCCGGATGGCGAAGCGCCAGCTGCAAGGCGATGTTGCCACCGAACGACGAACCCATGAAGATCGGATTCTCCAGTTCGAGCGCATCGACAAGAGCCACGATGAAATTGGCGTAATGGTCAGCCGAGAGCTTGTACTCCTCTTTCCACCACTCTGTGTTCTCAGGGGGATCGGACTTGCCGTGGCGGGGCAGGTCGTATGCGATCACGCGGTAATTCTGAGTGATCTCCTCGTCTTCGAGCAGTCCACGCCACTGGTGGTTGTGGCACCCTGCGGTGTGCTGGCACACCAGCGGCTGGCCGGTGCCGTTCTCGAGGTAAAAGACTTTGTACAGAAGACCGTCGACGTCGACATCGACGTAATGGCCGGTTACGGGTGAAATCTTGCTCATGTTCTGTTCCTTCGGTGAGTCGTGTGGGGGTCGGGGACTAGACCGGGACGCCGACGGCGCGCAGCAGTTCGATCTGGCGGGTGACGCAGCGCAGGTTCTGCATGAGGACGAGGACGTCTCCTTCGAGCTTCATGTCGCGCTGGAACGACGCCGCCCAGATGCCGTGAAACATCGGTGCCGGAACGGGAACTCCAAAGCCCTGCCACGTCTCGACGCCGGCGCGGATGGCGAACTGGTAGGGCCGGTCGAGCGGGCCTGGGTCGACGGCGATTGCGTGGACTTTGCCGTTCGACATCTCGATGACGAAGGAGTGGGTGTCCATGTCGAGGAGGTACGAGCAAGTGAAGTACGTGCCGTGCGCGGAGATCTCGGCGTCTGCGTCGGATGCTTGGGTGAACGCGTCGGCCCACTGTTCCGGGGTCTGGGTGGTGGTGTCGGTTGCTGTTGTCATGTGACCCATCACACGCTGGACCTGCGGGTTCGTCCAATACCAATCGGTCGCCCGATCGATAGGAAACAACTACTGGTGCTGGTCTAGCTGCGGGAATAGCATCGGGGACGTGAATCTTCCGTTGGAGCTCAGGCCGTTGTCGTATTTCGTGGCCGTCGCGGAAGAGCTTCATTTCGGCAAGGCAGCAGCGCGGCTGCATATCGCACAGCCCTCGCTCAGCGTGCAGATTCGCAAACTCGAACACTCCTTGGGAACCGCGCTCTTCATCCGCGATTCCCGTCATGTCTCGTTGACCCCTGCCGGGGACAAGCTCCTCGAAGGGAGCAGGCAGCTTCTCGCCGATGCCGAGCGTGTCGCGTCGTTGACACGTCAGGTGGGCCGCAGCGGGCGCAACAACCTGATCGTCGGATTCCAGGCGAACGCTGCCGCGGAGCTGACGCCGGACATCTTGTCGGCTTTCCGTGCTCTCCACCCCGACGTAGCGGTCGAGATGCAGTCGTTCGACTTCACCGACCCCTACGTCGGACTCGGCGACGGGTCGGTCGACGTCGCGTTCGTCAGGCCGCCGGTCGTCGTGCAGGACTGGCTTGCGCTCGAGACACTGTTCGTGGAGCCGAGAGTGCTTGTCGTAGCATCCACTTCGCGTCTGGCGCAGCAAGATTCGACCAGTGTCGAGGAAGTGGCGGGGCAACCGTTCGTCGCGAGGCGCAGCCCGGAATCATGGAGGGACTTCTGGCTCGCCGTCAGCTCGAGAGACGGTGAGACCGTTCGTCTCGGTGCCGAAGTCTCCACTGTCGACGAGTGTTTCGAAGCCATCCTCTCCAGCAAGGGCGTGGCGTTCTCGCAGGCGTCGACTCAAAGGTTCTATGCGAGGCCAGGTTTGGCATTCGTTCCGGTTACGGGTATACCCCCCACTCCTTTGTCCATCGGGTGGCGTTCGGACGTCGACTCGCCTCTGACCCGCGACTTCGTGGCTGCGGCCCGCAGTGTCGCCGTCGATTGTCCGGTTCCGAACTCGTGGGCACCGCCGACCGCCGGCGTTCCGTCGCTGCTCGATCGCTACCAAGCCAAGCTCACGTCCTGAGACCCTCCCACAGGGTCGAGACTTAAAGCTTTCCTCGTCCCGTCCGGACTTCTCTCTGCGCCCGCGGTGGTTCCACCAGGACCTCAGCGAAGACTCCGTCCTTGAGTCGCCACAAGTGAAACCGGGGCCGCTGAGTGGTGACATTCTTCAGGTGCTGGGCCCCTTGCAATTTCAGTGACTTCGTGTGGCGACTTGCTGTCCACAGATTCTGCCCTACCGTCGTCTCTGCCGGCCAGTCTTTTCATCAATATCTTCGACGAAGGCAGCCACCGACAGCCGATCAGCACTGCCGGCAAAGTGCGCGCGAAGCTCACGGTGAAACTCCTCACCAAAATCGAAGAGGGCTAGCGTGGCAATTGCATCTGACATCTCCTCCAGATTGGCCGCTAGGGCGGCTGCAAGAGCGAGGACCCAGGAGGCGGAGCGTTGGTCTGCAAATGCTGCAATCAACAGGGGCGCAGCGGCTTTGTCTGGACGACCAGCGTCTACCTCAAGTTGGCCGATCTCGCCCCAAGGCCCGCCGTGTAGCACATCGCACTTCGCAGCAGCGAGACACCGCTTGACTGAGCCGGAAAAGCTCTCGATGGCGGAGCGATCACGCAGAACACGTTCGGCTTTCTTTGCGTCGCGAACTCCGTTCTCCATCCCACTTGAAAGTAAGAAGCTTGCGATTCCGTGCCTCAGACGCCATGCGGGATGCCAGACAGACGCTACCTTCAAGTACTCCTCGAACTGCTCCTTCGCCTAAGTGATCTGACCTTGATGCAGAGCGGAGTTGGCGTGTCCCCATTGAACGGGGCCATATCGTTTTAGAGTCTTGTTACCCATGAGCTGGGCGGATAGGACGATGGAGAACATGGCTGGACGGAAACGCAACTCTGCCGAGGACATCGTGCGCAAACTGCGCCGTGCCGACGAACTGACCGCTGCGGGCAAGACGCAGGAGGAGATCGCGGCGGAGCTCGAGGTGTCGGCGGCGACGTTGTACAACTGGCGGCGTCAGTACGGCGGGATGGACACCGATGCCGCGAAGGAACTCAAAGAGCTGCGCGAGCAGAACGGCAAGCTCAAACGCCTGCTCGCCGAGGCCGAGCTGGAGAAGGATGCGCTGCGGGAGGTAGCGAAGGGAAAATTCTGAGCCCAGCCGCCAAGCGCCGCGCCGTCGACATGCTCGTGAACACCATGAGTCTGTCGAAACGACTGGCGTGCAAAGCTGTTGGGCTTGCCCGCTCCACCTACGCACGAACACCGATAGCCGACACACCCGAGGACCCCGACGCGGCCCTGAGGGCCGCGTTGCGGAAATACGCAGGCTCGCATCCGCTGCACGGCTTCCGTCGCGCCTGGGCGCATCTGAGACACGACGAGGGCATGTCGGTGAACAAGAAGAAGGTGCACCGGCTCTGGAAGGAGGAGGGTCTGCAGGTTCGGATCTACCATCCACGCAAACGCACCGGCATCAGCTCGTGCCCGCAGATCGAAGCCGATGCACCGAAAGTGGTGTGGGCTCTGGACTTCCAGTTCGATTCGACCGTCGACGGGAAGGCGATCAAGATCGCGTCGATGATCGACGAACACACCCGGCAGTCCCTGTTGAACATCGTGGAGCGTTCGATCACCGCACAGCGGCTGACCGACGAGCTCGACAAGACGTTTGCACTGTGGGGTGGGCCGCCGTTGGTGCTGCGAATGGACAACGGTCCGGAATTCATTTCCCATGTGCTGCAACAGTTCTGCCGAGATCGCGTCGGTATTTCCTACATTCCGCCGGGGACGCCGTGGAACAACGGACACATCGAATCGTTCAACAACCGGCTACGGAAGGAGTGCCTGAACCGCAATCACTGGACGAGTCTGCTCGAAGCGAGGGTGGTGATCGAGGACTTCAAAGACGACCACAATCATCGACACCGGCACTCATCACTGGGCTACCTCACGCCTGCTGAGCACGCTGCCCACTGCACCCACAACCACCAACCGGTCGAGGGCTGCGAGATCGACTGAATCAATCACACCGTGGCTCTTGAACACGGTGGTCCGACTATCGGGGACCTGCCAGGAACGCTTTCGGCATGGTGAACATCCTTCCACCGTGAGGAGTGATCCTCACAGATCAGATGTCAACCAAACCTGGGGCAGTCCCAATCGATCACGACCAGCCACCCGAGCGCATCTCCCCCGTCTCATCGACGCCGTCGCTTGCAGTAGTGGCTCTTCTACGGCGTGAGTGGGAATTCCTCTTCGACCAGCTGAGGTCGATCACCGCCGTCGGCGCATACATTCACCGAGTAAAAGGCGACGAAGTCGCACCGGGTGAACACGTGCCACACTATTTCGAGCTCGCGAATACCGACCTCGAAGCAACCCGGAACGCTGATACCAACAAACACTATCCAGCACTAGCCCAACACTTTTCGTATCCCCTCTTACCGAGGGAGCCAGCATCGAGTCTCGACACCGCGGGGGCAGCGCTGTATCGCCAGATGCTCGAGGACGTCGCTACGTCGTCCTGGGATCGTCCCGAACTCGACCGCTTGAACGTGCTGCACATGCTCGATCAGCATCCGGTACTCGAGCGGGCCGCGATCGGCCGACGACTGCTCGACCAGCTCCGAATCGCTCAAGACGCGCTCAATGGTGAGACGCGGTTTGAGCCTCGCCGTTACTGGCTGGGGGACAACCACTTACATTTAGCCTTCGGCGTGCTGAACCATCTCAGCGGACACCACCAAGCAGTCTTCCGTGGGTGGACGATGCTCCGCCACCACGAATGGATCTCCGGGCTTCCCGCCGACGCAGTTGGCTTGCCGGACGGTCGCGGTTCTTCTCACTCCCAGGCACGATGGCCTTCGCCCATGGGACACAACAATGTACGTACTCTTCGGCGAAATCGATGTTGACGAAGAAGAACTGGACGCATACCGTCGAATATTCGGCAGCACAGCCTAATTCGCTCGCAGACTGCCTGAGTTGCGGGCCTTTACCGCAAGACTGTTTCATGCGACTGCAGGACTAACGTGTCGCCAGCGCCTGCCATGCCCGGGCCACAAGGTTTGCCGCTTCGCGCGCTGTCACGATCAGCCGCGTCTGCCCTGACAACTGACTCAACCAATCGGATTCGGTCGGTATGTCCGCGAATTGCCACTGCCCTGGCAGCTTGTTCGTGGGCCCGAACCTCCGATACAAATCGGCCACTGCCGGCTCGAATGCGCCAATCCGAGTGAGTGCACACAAGTCCCACAGATCACGCGACGCCCGCCGATCACACCAGGTGGCCGTCTTACCCGCAACGAAGGCGGGCCGCGTGGGCACCGTCAACTCAGCTCCCGGTGCATCCTCAAACCGCTGTTCGAGTCGCCGGTTCTCCAGAGGCCATGCTGGGCGACCTTCCGCCGACAGCAACTGCACCTTGACCGCCAGTCCGGACTGCGACCTCAACACTGCACCGAGGCGCTCAGGCACCTCGCTGATCGCAGGATCCCACACCAGACGCCCGTGGCTGCGCATCACCGCGCGTGGGAGAGCGCGGTCGAGATCACGAGCGACCTCCGATCTGGAACCGACCGCAATCAGGTCGATGTCCTCACTGAGACGACCATCGACCAAATGGGTTCGAGCCAAGGCTGTTCCGCCGATGAACACAATCCGATCCGCGAAATGCGCACTCAGATAGCCGAGCAGGTGCGAGATCAGGTGATCCCGCTCGACCTGTGCACGCGCGACACCGAATTGCGCGGCCACCGAGGCCAACTCGCGGGGATTCACTACTTCTCCCCCAACCGAGCCTGCAGCCGCGTCAACGTCATTCGCATCTTCTGAGCCCCAGCGATCTCGGCTAACACTTTCGGATCGCACCGTCGATACAACTGCTCCACCGCCGGCCACACCTCAGCCTCGGCGTCACCGAGACCCGGACGCTTTACCAGATCCAACACCGTCTGCTCCGCAGTCGTCACCAACACCGGACCCAACTCGGTATCGATACGCTCCGCATCCAGACGTGCGGTGTCGCGCACGACGAACCGAACCAACGCCGGCCGATCCACCAACCGAATCGGATCGTGTCGCGTCGGCACAGCCACCACAGCCGTCGCCAACGCACGCGGAAGAACACCGTGCAACCGCGCTGCGCTGATACCCATCACCACAGCGTCATCGCGGCCGTACGCCGCGACAGCGATACCAACTGCTGCAGCCTCCAGGCCAGGCATCCACTCGGTCCCGACCCGATCGTCGGGCACGGCCACGTAGAAGCCCGTCGCCACTCGGTGCAGCAGGCCCAGGTCCGTCAGCCGCGCAAGCTCGGCTCGCGGGTGCGCGTAGACATCGGCCGCTGTCGCGGCTCGCACCATCCGCATCGGAAGCCGTGCAAACGCGGGAGGTAACCCGGCATGACGGCGTCGCACATCGCTTGTCGTCACAGTTACCTCCATCAAATGTCGGATACGTAGGCTCCAAGCCTACAGAACCGACACTGATTCCAACACTGCACCTCGGCCCGGCCATCACCTGCCCAGTCCGTACACATCCACCTACATCCACACGAACGCTCACCGATGAGTTAGCGACGAGTTGTGACATTCTGTGACACCGAACGCCGGATCGAGCCGCCGAACCGGCAAATCCCCAGGTCACGAGCGACACATAAACCCAGGTGGACGAACCGGGCTCGCGCAAGAAACGAGCGGCAACAACAGGCCAAAAAGAGACGGCCCCAACCATTTTCGCTGGTCAGAGCCGTCCGAAAGAGCCTCCTAACGGGATTGAACCGTTGACCGCTCGCTTACAAGTATGTTGCGAGACAACCAGATACGTCCGCACGGAACCACCACAGAGGCTCTGACCTGTGTCGACCGTCCAAGCGGGACCATCCGAATCCACTCTTGTAGGTACCGACTTGTGACACCCGTGTGACAGCGAGACCCGATCCTCAGAGACGTGCCGGATAGAACGCGCCGACGAAGTCAGCACTGTCACGAGTTCTGGCCACCATTCAGTCCACCGATCCCTTGCTTTGACACTCTTCAGCGAACCAAGCCCCCACGTCCGCCATACCATCGAACGGGCACGGTCGCGTCGTGATACATCGGTTCGTACCGGAGCGACCTGGCTCTGTCGGTATTGTCTGTTGAGCCACGGACAGGGCGACAAGCTGTAAGCCGTCGCCCGCGGACGAAGAGGAGCCCGTTCCGATGATCGCTGCAGCTGGTTTCAACGGCGTCGTCCGCTTCGACGGTCGATACGTCACCATCGAGCGAAGCGGGTTGATGGCCAGACTGTCGGTCGGTGTCGGAGAGAAGCGAATCGCACTGTCTTCCATACAAGCAATTCAATTCAAGAAGCCGACACCGTTCGTCCTCGGGTACATCGAATTCACTATTCCAGGTGGCATCGAGGTGAATTCACGCTTCACATCGGCATCTCGACGAACGGGTGAAAGCGAGAACGCCGTCACCCTCGAGCGCAGGCACGTCCGCGATATGCTGGCATTACGTCAAGCGATAGACGACGCACTGGTAGCACCCACTCCATCTCCCCCTGCCACATCGAACCCGATTCCACCGCCTCCCCCGCACGTACCCGCGGGTTGGTACCCGAACCCCGATCGCAACGGAAGTCTCCGATACTGGGACGGACAGATGTGGACCACTCACACAGCCCCAGCGGGGTAGAGCAGAACGTATACATCACCGAATCAGTCCGGCCGAGGCCCTTACCTGTGTTTCATACGTGCTGCATCTCGGGGGCCTCGACGAAGAACGGCCCGGTCAGCTCGTGCCGCGTCGGCACAGCCACTACAGCCGTCGCCAACGCCCGCGGAATCTCCACGCGGGTCTCTTCATCTCGGCAAACGACCGGGTGATGCTCCACAACTACCGATGGTCCTGGACGATCTCCAGCGCCGAGTGGGATGCTGCGAATTGGGGTGCGCTTAGGCCAACACTGCAGGTCAGTCAGATTGGCGTGGACGTCGACGGGCCAGGCGTCCGCGTGAGCGGCCACTCTGGCCTTTACATAGACGGCTGGGGACGCGTAAACCTGCGTGCCGATCTGGATGCGGGCGATAACTGGTCTTGGAACCACCGGCGAACTCTTTCGCTAGGATTTGAGCTCGTTACAACTATAGATATGCCGATCGTCCGGGGAATGAAATCGGCTCGGTCAACAATAACACTCCAGTACACCCCTTCGTCGAATGCTGGCAATCTTGAGTGGATTCAGTCACTACAGTGTGGTGCGTACACGCTCATTGCGTCAAGAGCTCCAATAGATCAACGCGGACCGCCATTGACGTGGCAGGACCTCGCCCTTACGGGTGACGCCGATGACGTTTCGGCGGAACTCCTCGGGAAATGCTTTCAGCACGGGAACATCCTTCCATTGTGAGGAACGATCCTCGCAGATCAGATGTTAACCAAAGCCAGGGAAGCCCCGCACGCCCCTCAGCGACTGTGCAGAACAGTTAAAGCCAACCAACTCGCGAAAAACGTATGCACCATCCCACCCCAGTTCCGCAACTTACCCAGCTGCTTGACAGCAGTCGACTACGATCAACCGATGAAGATATCCTCTCTCGTCAAACCGGTAAGAAGACCCCACGACATCGCGATAAGAGGTCGGGCTGTGTATTACTCGTATTCGTTCGACCTCGGCCCTGGTCTGAATATAGAAAAATTAGCCGATCAACTTCTTTTAAAGAACCTGGGCAAAAGCGCGGCATCACCAATCTCGGATGAAGTCAGATTCAGCAAGTCCCATATTGAGACGGAAAGAATTTTACGTGATATTCAATCAATCAAGACCTTGCAACACGCACTCAAATCTGGAGACTTGTCTACACTTTCGACTTTTCGCCGATATTTTTGGCTATCTCTCAAGGTTGCATCTTCGGGATATATTCAAAAACTCAGATCAGGAAACGCAACCGAGGAAACGCCAAAGACAACAGACGAAATTGAGGATCTGAGCGTTGAACTGGACAAATTGCAAGAGGAACTGCGCCTGAGTCAATCACGATCCGAGGCGTGGGCATCGATACGCAACCTCGCGGAACGTGATCGATACGCTCCGCGCTATTTCGACAAAATCCCTTACATCCGGGTCGAGATGAGACAGGTCCCATACACGAGCTTTCTAGTCGGCCAAGACGTCATCGAAGTCTCACTACTGCTCCACACGTCCGGCGTCTGCATTCTCACTCTTGCGTCTGCCGTATCAACCGCCCTGGACCTTAAAGCAATGCGAAACTGCATGGTGAGCGATCTTAACCGAATCGACACCGTCAACATTGCTGCGCCAATTTACAACCACTATTGCAGCGCAAACGGAGTCCAACGGTCCAAATCGAATGATCTCATGCGCGAAGGTGTCGGCTGGATTGACCTTAGTACCAGCGACACAGCCCAGCTGACTTTTCACTCGGTGTTCGAGATCTATCGCGATGCGATAAGATCGGTTTTTGGCAGTGGTGGGCGCAACGATTGGAGCTCCTACACCATGTTGTCGATAGGGGCACCGGTGTGTGCGTGCGAGGGCAAAGCCGCAAAGGACAGACATCGCCACGATTTAGCACTGACTGCGCTCAGGGCGACGTCAGCTGTACCTCTAAACGCAGACACAGTGTCAGAATTACTCGCGAATAAACTCAAGGTCTCAGACCGAGAGCTTTGGGTATCTGCAGGTAGCGCAATCTATGCAAACTGGGCCGCGAATGAGCCGGACTATCGGGAAGACCTAATGCAACTCATTCCGATCGAATCAGCCGTTCGACAAATCCGCCAGCTGCAGCAGGTCGATCGCGAGACATCTGCGGCCACGGTTCGCGACAAGAAACTGTTTGCCTCACAGGGAATGCTGGCAGTAGGCCTCCAAGAGTATCGAAGAAATCTACTGAACGGGCCGGATGACGAGAACATAATAAATGCAATACTTTCCTCAAATTCTGCTGACACTCTTTACGAAAGATTACTTGACCGCGTCAAAATTCTTGAGAGCATAGTTTCTACGCGCTACTCCAGAATGCAGACTCGACGCTCGATCGCAATCACATCGTCCGGTTTCCTCGTAGTAGTTATGTTTTTAATGCCTCGCATAAGTGAATCGATCCGAACGTTTGAAAGACAGAGCCAATGGTCAAAGGATTTGGTATCGCTTGCGTCGGACACACTAGGGGGACGTGGGCCCTTGGTGCTGTTTATATATTTCGGCGCACTCGCGCTTACAGCCTTCCTTCTCGTGGCATTCTCGGTTCGGTGGAGGAGAAGCGGACACCGGCATCGCCAGTACGGGTTCAAGCTACCGCAGAATAAGTCCGTCGATACAGTCGGAGACTGAGTCTCATCGCTGACAGACATTGCACCCACTATCCAAGGACCCGCCATGAGCGACAACGACACTGACCCACCGCCACTCAGAGGGACCTTCTGGTTGGCCAGCGATTCGTTAAACTCGGTACGCGCCAGCTTGCAATACCGCGACGGCACCGACGCACTCTTGACCGTCGACGGGCAGATCACACCCGGCCGGTCCCAGCTTCGGCACACAACCGGCTCCAGCGCAACCACCATTCGCGCACCCCACCCTGATGATGCCGTCGCTGACTTTGAGCCGGTGACAGTTCACGGGACTCTCGAGGACGGAACCGCACTCACCCTCCTCGATACACGGATTATGTCGTCCCCGCTGTGGCCACCCCGGTCGCCCCAGCAACGCGCGACAGTACAAACGACTGTCCGCGGTGCGCATCTGACTGGTCCGGAACATCAATTTCACTCGATTCGCTTCTCAGTAGACATCCCTGGGGGTTGGGACCACCTGGCCGCTGACTCGTCAGGTAAATACGCTGTTGCTGAGGGTATTTCGTTCACATTCATCGAAGACACCGCCGGGCGTCTGCTTTTCGAGTACGTCTCAAGCTCGCCCCGATCATTGCTTGAGTTGAGAATGAGCGCTTCAAACGCGATTGCAGGCTTGGTGCAATTATGCACCCGACGTGAACCGCGCGTTTCCTCAATCTCCGTCTCAGCCGATATAGACGGGCCGTTGCTAGCAGTCAAGCTGACCGAGGAACGCGAAACTGAGTCCCGCCCAATGCGGACTTTTATACCTCTAGAGGCACTTACGGTAGAAGTATTGGTTCACTGGCTCAGCGTCTGGCAGAAAATCGGAAACTTGGGTGATGCCGTTATCGCTGGCCGAGATGATGTGGTTGAGGCCAATGTACTCGTTCTGTGTGCTGTAGCCGAAGGCCTTGACAACCGTCTTTTCGGCGACACCAATGAGCAGCTCGTTTTGACGGAGGGCCAGCGAAAGACGATCCGCAGGTCGGCCCGGTCCGCAGGGCTTCGCGCGTTCGACGATCTAGGAACGCCTACCGCTCGCGCGGACATCGAGCGAAGCCTGACCGACAGCTTGGCGGGTTTCGGCAGAATGACCTTTTCTGACAGGATGAACCGTTTGGCGACAAAAGCTGCTACAACAGCTCCAGGGATAATCTCGGATTTTTCAGAGTCTGACATTGCGCCACATGAATCATGGCAGGACCTTGTAACTTTTGCACGAAACACAATGGCCCATCAGATAAGCAGATTCGTGGGAAAACGACATCGTGATCGTCATTACAGGCTACTCATTTCGGTGTCAATGTCGTTGGATTGGGTCTTAAAAATTCTGCTGCTGAACGAATCCGGGATACACCCCCTCATCGTTGAGAGGTCGGTAATTAGCGATGCTGAGTTCCAGTACTACCGAGCGAATATCCGTAGCACACTCAATTGCTGATTCAGGTGCACGCCTCGGTCGCACATCGTAGAATTTGTTGGTATCGATCGCAATCCACGCCAGGTCCAATGACTCCACCGCTCCTCACGCCGCGACGCTTAGCCATGCCTGACCCGATAGCGTCATCTCCCAATCAGGTTCGTTGACAAATCCGAGAATTGCCACCGAAGCGGCCCGGTCTTGACTCCGCTGTAACTCTTTGTGAAGGAAACATTGTATGAGGGCGCGAGTCGGCAATGGGTCACCGCCTTCACTACACCGGAACATCGGCAGCGTTCGTGATCGGCTGCTCCTCCCGAGAAATCGTCGGTTGGCACGCCTCGACGGTCGAAGACACCACTATGGTTACCACGCAGTGGTGATAGCACCATGCGACGAGATTACGGTGGAATCGAACTGGCTCAGGGCTCACTCATCACAGCGACGCTGGCAGTCCGTCGCGCAGTGCTGTTGTGCAACGAAGCCGTGCAGGGAACGGTCTTGTTGCGCTCACCGCAGTCAGTCCCGTTGGCGCGAGTGAGTTTGCGATGGAGGCCTGCTGATCGATCCGCAGCGGAAGTCGGGATTCACCTCAGCCACCTCAGGCGTGGTGCCCCCGTGCGATCATGACCGGGCGGTGCATTAGCTGACCGAAGGTGCGCGGCCGGGCGCTTCGATTCCGCTCACCAACAGTCGCAACCCAGAACTCACGACAGATCGGTACAAATGGGAATACAGACCAGCTAGTTGCTAGCGCAGCCGCGAGCTGTTCGTTACGGTGCCTAGTTACTGAGGTAAGCGAGATGCGGGAGGCGCAGGCAGATGCCAGGGGCATGGAAAGCAGCGGTTACCGGCGCGGGTTCGGGACTGGGCCGTGAAGTGGCACTGCGGCTAGCGGGCCAGAACTGGTCACTTGCTCTCGCGGACAACAACTACGACGCACTCCTGGACACACAGTCTCGATGTGCTACTACAACCGAGATCGCAAGCGCGGCCCATGTAGACGTCGCCGACCGGGCCGAGATCGACTCGTGGGCGGCATCTTCGCGCAATGCACTCGGCGGTATCGATGCTGTCTTCAATGTCGCAGGCGTTCTTTACAGCGGCGACGTCATCGATACTCCCCCAGCTGACTTCGATTTCGTCATGGCAACAAACTTCGAGAGTGTGGTGAATAGCTCTCGTGCCTTCCTGCCAGACATTCTGAAGTCGCGCAGAGGTCGAATTGTGAACGTCTCATCTGCATTCGGGGTTGTGTCCGCACCAGGTTACTCGGCATACAACTCGTCCAAATTTGCCGTTCGAGGCTTCACCGAGGCGTTGAATCAGGAGTTGCGGCTGGCATCACGAACCGCCCGCGCGACATGTGTCATCCCCGGCGGGCTGAAGACATCGATCGCCAGAACAGCACGGTCGGCACCAAACGTCGACCAGGGCCGCACTGCCGAGCTCTTCGACAGCCGTATAGCCCGAACCGCACCCGAAGACGCTGCTCGAAAGATCATCGCGGGAGCGTGGAAAGGCAAGTCGCAAGTCACAATCGGGCCGGACGCCCGCCTTGTACACATGACCGCACGAATGCTCGGCCCTCATTACACTCAGATCCTTCCTGCAATGCAGGCGCTGCGAAGGCGTTGACGCGCCGCCGCCCACAGACAATCCACCAACGAGACCTGCGGGGGTCGGTCAACAATGTCGAACAATTGGATCCTAATAGAGACTTTCGGTGAAGCAGAACCGTCGGTTATCGGGCTTGGGTCATCGCCGAAAAGTTTCGTCCCACTCCACAAGCTCTTTCGTAGCGCGTCGAGCCGCGACGATGCTCTGGCCGCGACAGCCCAGGTGCTCTCTGGCGAGTCCGCCCTGGACGGACGGTCTCGCGATGGCCACCGACGCGTACTTGCAGAACCGCTTCGGACTTTCGCCGGCCGCATCCACGGCGTGTGGCTGTGGCTCGGACGCCACGACGAGACTCCACCTCCGCGGGACGCCGCCGGGGCGTGGCAATTCAACCTCACCAGGAGTACTGCAAGTGGCAGCGACGACCTACTGGACCTCTATGGCGTGCCGCAATCCGAGCGCGAAACTCAGCGCGCCCTCGCAGGTGCCTTCACTCGACTGGTTACGAATCGCGACGAGAGTGAGGCAATGGCCAAGATCGTGCACTCTGCACCAGGAACGATTCATCAGGCAGTCTGGACCGTACGCAGAGACGACGGGGAACTTCGTGCAGCACACTTCTCTTGCCGAATGATTCGCGTGAACAGTACTGCAGGTGAGGAAGTCATCCTTCGCGGGATAACTCATGACATCGGCACCGCCGGCGAGATCAGTACTGCTCCCCCACCCACAATCCTTGAGCACCGCGTTCTGGAAGCGTCTACGAGAGAAGGCGAATTTCGCGCACTCGTGAACCTTAGGACGCTGAACTTGTTGCGTTGGTACAACTCTGAACCTGCGCCGAACATCTGCTGGGAGCACCTTCCCAATCAACCGGTACCGGCAATTCATCCCGACGACCTACCAACTGCGAAGCAGATGTCCAACGCACTGGCACGCGAACGAACTAGCGGAGTTCTCCGATTCAAAGCGCTCGAGGGCGGGTGGAAACCGATGCACTTGGACGGCGTTCTAGTGTCACTCGATCAGCACACCACAGCCGCGCTCGTGACACTGACTGAGCTTGAGGGAGAATAAAACTGTTCGCAGACTCGCGCGGACCTACAAGGACCGGAGTGGACTGACTGCGACCGATCGGGCTGAACCGGGGGTACGTTTATAAGTTGCGTTTTTTACAGCGCCTGCGCGCGTGTCGAGCGGGCATCCCGGGTCCTCCTCCACGCAGCGGCCACAGTTTGAGTCGTCACACCGTACACGCGGGCAAGCAACTCGACACGTTCCTCTGTCTCGGGCTTTCTTCCACGTTCAATGTCAGCGAGAACGGTTGTCGACACCCCGATTTGCTGAGCAGCGTCACCCTGCGACAACGCTGCATGAACTCTGAGGTCGGACAACTTGAGCTGCGCCTCAGGAATCGGAACCAAGGCCGCGACAGATATGCGCAGGGCTTTCGCAATTCGACCAAGCGTCGCGGGCGGTGGCGTCGAGCGCCCCGTCTCCCAGGTCGATACCGCCTGCCTAGTTGCACCCACTTTCGCCGCAAGGTCGTCAGCACTGAACCCCGCACGTACCCGTAGCTCACGCAACCGGTCAGCGCGAAACCCACGAACTCCGCTTCGCGGCACTGTCCCAACTCCCTGTCGACCTTTCAAGACAGTCCCATCTTCCTCGATCCATCACGACCTGGAACTGTTGTGTGTTTTATAGTTGCGCGTTACTGTTGCAAATATGCGCTCATTCGATTTGAGTTCCACCAAGCTGAACCGATTGCGCGGTACACCAAACCTGTTCTACAGTCCTGATGCGCGCCCAAAAGGGATTCCTCAGTGCTTGTCGATCTCGGCACTGCTTGTAGCGCGGGACATCAGGACGGTCTGCTCGCAGGTTCCGTCCGATCATTCCTGTCGGGAGTTCTACATGTTCGCGTCCGCCCTTGCCGCATCGCAGTTGCCGTCTATTACCGGGCCCGGCGTTCGCCATCGTCGAAGTTCAGCATTGGGCCAATACGGACGAGGTGCGACGCCATGTGCATTTGACCGACATTGCCGCTCTCGCCGAGGTTACGGGGGCGAACCAAAGTGAGTGCCGCCCGGAATGCGATTGAGCTAAATCTCCTCTTACAGAATCAGTTCTGCGCGGCAATCGTCGCGAATCAGACACATGGCGACTTGATTGCATGCTCGCTCGACCACGGGCACTCGGGTCGCCACCAGTACATCGGTGACGATGGAGCGCTGCTAGCCGAGTGGGGTCCACCCACATCCCGCAACGAGCAATCCATTCCTACCCCTAAGCCGTAGACCTGGCAGTTCAGACTGCAACCCGACCCGAGTGGGCTTCTGCTGGCAGTCCCACTCGTGAGCTACCGGGACTCCCCGACGTCCTGTAGCTCGAACGGTGGACCGGCGCGAGGGTCGCGCAGTGAGCGCATTTCATCATGTTCAGCGCTGCGCGATCCCCGAGGGACATCCACCCGATTCCCACACCTCCACTGACAGAAAGGAATACGACCGATGCTTTGGCTCTTCACGCAGGACTGGTTCTGGCGCAGCCTTGGCCTGTTTTTCGGCTGACAGCTTCTCCAAGCATGCCGTGGGTGCCAGCGTGTGTCGATCGACCTGGCACCCACCAGGAAACATACAGAAGTTTCACGTTCCGGCGTCGTCGACGTCACAGCCCCCGCAGTTTCTCTCAGTTTTGACAGGAGTCGAAATATTGTCCGACAGAACTCGTTTCAGATCCATCGCAGCGATGGTGGCCATCGCAGCGTGCACGCTGTCGGTCAGTGCGGCGCACCTGTTGGTGACGCCGGCGACGGCCTCGGCCAGCCCAGAGCAGCCGTGGCTCGACGAACTGGTCACCGGCTGCCCCGCCCTCTACACACTCGCCGTCCAGGGGACCGGACAGTCCTCGCCGGATGCGCCGATCAAGGCCGACACCGGGATGCTCGGAACGGTCCTCGGCCCGGCGCTCGAGGCCGCGAGAGTCATCGGTTCCTCGCTCGACCGCGCGTACGTTCCGTACCCGGCCGCGTTCGGCGGTGCCGTTCCCGGCGGTCAGCAGCCCTACACCGTCTCGGTGGAGGAAGCAGCCGCCAACCTCGAAGCTGCAGCCGAGAAAGTCGTCTCGAGCTGCCCGGCAACCCGATTGGCCATCATCGGCTACAGCCAGGGTGCGCACGCGGCATCGAATGTTCTCGAAGCGATCGGTGCCGGCACCAGCGCAATCCCGGCCGAGAAGGTGGCAGTGGGCGCTCTGTTCGGTTCGCCGACCAGGGCCGCCGGTTCGCCGGTCTTTCCCGGGAGCAGCAGCGACGACCCCTCACCTGCGCCCGGCTCGTCCGGTAGCCACGTCTCGGACCTGCCCCCGGTCTCCGCGCCCGCACCTGCCGGGTCGGGAATCGGACCGACCAGTGACGTCGTGTCGAGCTACGGATCACTGAGCGGCCGGGTCGCGTCGATGTGCCAGACCGGCGACCTCGCGTGCGATGCACCCGCGAACGCCCCGATCGCGCGAGCGGTGACCAATGTCGCCGGCCAGGCAGAGGTCGGCGGTGACCCGTTCCGCGCCGTGTCGTCCATCGGCATGGCGTTGGCGTCGACGTCGTTCGGCGTCGCGGTCGACGTCATCAACGAGGACGTCTCGGTACCGAAGAACTCACTCGAGAACCTGTCGATCGCGCCGAAGAAGTCGCTCTCTCAGCGGTTCGCGGAAGCATCGGACCCGAAGGCAACGCCTCCGACCGGGCAGGAAGCGATCGCGGCGCTGACCAAGGTCGGTCTGGTCGCGGTCAATGCGGTGGTGTCGGTGGCGAAGAAGGTCATCACGCCGCAGACCATCGCGGAGGTCTCCGCCGCCGGCTTGTCCAATCCCGCAGCGGCATTCGCGGTGATCGCAGCCAAGACAGCCAAGGCCGTGATCGAGCTCGTTCCGCCTGCGACATCGAAGCGGGTCGTGCAGCAGGCGTTCAACGTCGTCAAGAACGAGGTGACGGCCAACAAGGATCTGTTCGACCTCGCAGCGTTGACCTCCTACGCCAACACCATTGCCGCACATACCGGTTACGGCACTGCGGCGGCGACTCCACAGGGCGAATCGACGACACAGTTCGTGGCGGACTGGCTCGCGGCCGCCGCCGCCGATTTCGGTGACAGTTCCACCGATACGACGACGTCATCGTCTCCGTCGAGCTCCACCACGACACGCACCGCCACGCCCACAACCTCGGCTGCCACTACCTCGGTGCTGCCCTCGTCTCGTCCCTCCACCACGTCCGGGAGCGTCACCTCGCTTCCGGCCACAAGCCCCGTCCAATAGCTCCACCTACTCGAAAGGTCCACTCCTTCATGGGCACTCACAAGATTCCCACCCGGTCACTGACCCGAATCGCCACCGCCACGACCGCAGCATCGGTGATGGCCGTGTTCTGCTACGGCACCGCATCGGCCGCACCGGGAGACGCCCCGGCAACCCAGGGCGACATCACCACCGCAGCCCCGTCGACCCAAGGGCCCCTGACCTCCGATGCACCGTCCACACAGGGTGAACTGACCGCCCCCGCACCCGCACCGCAACCCGAACGCGTCTACTGGGTGGCACCGCCCGCGCAGTACGACAAGACCGAATGGCAGACCTGGGACGCGTACTACGACGACTCCACCAGCACCAACAACAGCGGCACGGCGACGACCTCGGACAACTCCGGTACCACGGTCGCGCCTGCAGAACCGGCCGCACCGGCTGAACCCGCAGCTCCGTTGGACGTGAACACCCTCCATGGCCCGACCGCTATCGAGGATCCCACCGCACCGATCGCCGCACCGGACAAGACGGTCAAGATCGGTGACTTCTACGCCGACCAGCCCAGCTGGCTCACCGACCAGGACCGTGACCGCACCAACAACTCCACGGCCGTCATCGAAGCGCAGGTGACCGACTTCTGGCGCTCGATCGGTGTCCCGACCGACCGCGCCCAGCGACTCGGTGCTGCTCAGATCGCCGCGGGCGGCGCAGGCCTGGTCACCGGCGCTGTCGCGGCCGGTGTCCCCGGTGCTGTCCTCGGCTCGCTCGCCGGCGGAACCATCGGCGGTATCGGCGGCGCGCTCGCCGGCGGACTGATCCCCATCGCCCCCGGCATCGCACCGATCACCACCGGTATCGCCGGCACCGCAGGCGGAGCCGCGATCGGTGCACTGGTCGGCGGTGTGCCCTCGGCCGCGATCGGTGGCGCAGTCGGTCTCGCTACGGGCGTTGCACTCGGAACCACCTACGGTGCCGGGGATCTCGGTGAGCCGCAGAAGATCGAACTGCCGGACTTCCCGCAGCCCGCACCGGCACCGGCACCCGCCCCTGCGCCGGCACCGGCACCGGCTCCCGCCCCGGTCATCGAGCAGGCCGCCCCGGTCTGGACCGTTCCGGACAACCCTGTCGACACCGCACGCGGATTCGTCACGACACAGATCGCCGGTGGCCAGCAAGCACTCGACACCGTCGATGCCGCTGTGGCCGACGCGACCCCGGCGGTACAAGCCGCTGTTGCCGACGCAACGCCTGTGGTGCAGGCCGCTGTGGCAGATGCAGCACCCGCCTTCGCTGCCATCGACAACGCGCTCGCGGCCGCCGGATTGTCCAACCCGCTCGCTCCGGCAGTGCCTGCCTGACCTACCCAGTGACCTGCTTCGGGAAGGTCGCGTTCCGACCGACCCGCACGCGGCCGGAACCGGCCTTCCCGAAGCTCCCCACTCCACCCGAACCCCTCGCGCTCTCATCGAACGTCTCAGGGACACAGGAGAAAACAATGGCGACCGACAATCACCGCGACAGCACGATGCTGTTCCCTGACCCCCAGGAAAACTTCGACCACTCGCAGTGGCAGCCGGCCGCAGACTCCGCCGTGCACCCGTCGACGACCCCCGAACCTCCGCTACCGGCGATGCCAGCAGTAGGCGAGAACAACTCCCCCACAACCGATCCGGCACACGACCTCGACACCGAACACGACTATGCCGATGCCGATTTCGGCGACATCGCCCCCGAGACCGTTCCCGTTCCGTACTGGGTCGCCGCACACGTCCCGGCCGACCGCCTCGTGATGGACCAGCCGCAACGCCGGTTCCGCCGCCGCCGCACCGCGCCCGCGCCGACTCCCCCCGTCGACGACGCGACCCCGCAGCTCCCGGCATCGCCCGCGCGCCCGCGTCGACGGATCTCCCCGACGTGGATCGTCGCTGCCGGCGTCGCGGCCACCGCATTGATCGGTGCCGTCGTCGTCGTCAACGGCCAGGACGACGCACCCGACCCTACGAACTCGACCGTGGTGGCTGCCCCGACCGCCGCACCGAGAGCGAGCACCACCGCACCCACCAGCGCCGCCCCCGCTCCCTTCTGCACAGCTGCCAGCACCCCCGACGCCACGACCACCGACGCTGCCGGAGGACGCGGAAACCCGGTCGATGTCATCGCAGCGTTCGAGCACGCCTACTACGTGGAGCGCTCCGGCGCGGCCGTCGCCTCCCTCATGGTCTCTCCGGCACCACCGGAACGCATCCAGGCCGTCATCGACCGCACCCCGGCCGGTACCGAGCACTGCGTGACGATCGCGGCCACCGACAACCCGGACGTTCATGCCGTCGCACTCGCGCTGCGGACACCGTCCGGATCGGAATCGGCCATCGCCTCCCGGATCACCACCGTGCGCACCGGCGCGAACTACGCCATCAGCAACGTCGAGGAGGTTCGGTGAGCACTGTGGTTCCCATCCGCCCGGGCAACACCCCACCGCCGCAGCAGGTCTGCATCGTGGTCGGGTCGTCAGCAGGTGGCGCTTCGTCGACCACCACCGCGCTCGGGCTCGCGACCGCCATGACCACACCGAAGTTTCCGGTCGTGGTGGCCGACGCCACCACCGACGGCGGCAACCTCTTCGAGCGCGCCGCCGCGCACACCCTCGACAACCCGGTCACCGCCGGCCTACCCGTCAGCAGCGCGGCCACCACCTCGAACGCAACGGTGTGCGGACCGACCTCGGACCGCAGCGACCTCACCCTGATCGACAGCATTTTCGCCTCACGCGGCGCAGCGCGCATCTACGACGTCGGCACGGCGCTCGACGCGCCCCGCGTGGCAAGCCTGCGCGGACAGGCCGTGCTCGTCCTGACCGCCATCGCACGCGCCGAACCACTCACCCGCCTGCGAGGACGCCTCGAGCACATTCGCGCCGCCCACGGGGCGACTGCGCTCGCTCGCACCGTCGTGGTCATCTCCCACACCATCCCCGCCGGCAGCGTCGATCTCACCGCCGTCCGTACCGGGCTGAGCCCTGTTCTCGGCGCACTGGTCGAGGTGCCCTTCGACAGTGCCCTCGCTGCACCGGGAATGTTCGATCACCGCCGCGTCGCCCCGGCCACGACGGCCGCATGGTCCACCGCCGCATCTGCCGCGCTGGCCCTCTCACTCGCCGCCGCCGACCTCGAGACCGACCAGCAACGAAAGCGAGAGCAAGCATGACCGAGACCATCGAGACCACCGACTCAGCGGGGCAGTGGATCTCACCGTCGCTGTGGCTGCTCGGTGCCACCCGCGAGGCAGGGGTGAGCACCCTAGAACAGTTCTGGTCCTTCACCGCTGACAGCGAAGGATCGTGGCCACCGGGCGACGACCGCGAGCGGGTCTCTCCGTACGTCGTCATCGTCGCGCGCGACAGTTTCAAATCGCTCACTGCCGCTCAGAATCTCGCTCTCGCACACCAGCGAGGAGAGATCGGAGCCGGATCGGAACTCCTCGGGCTGATCACCGTCGCGTCGGCCCCCACCTTGGACAAGCCGATACGCCAACACCGCGACGTCGTCGGCGGGGCGTTCGAGCAGTCCTGGCACATCGGATGGCACCGAAGCTTGCTGTCGGCGTCTGTGGATCGGCTCCCGCGCTGGCATCCTCTCGCCGCCGACGCAACCGCCCCCAACCCAGCACTACCGACCGATATCCACACCGTCGGCATCGCCCTGACCAACGCCGTACACGCACGCATCCCGGCACTGTTCACCGGACAGGTCGCCTCGTGAACGCCGAAACCGCCGTTCTGCTCGCTCAGGTCCTGCTGCACCCAGCCGAGAGCACGTCTCCCCCACCAACCGGGCCAGTCACGACACTGCCGACGGTTCGAGGGTTGATGCTGGTCATTTCCATCGCCTGTGTGGCGGCGGTGGCGTTCTCGATGGGGCGCATGGCATGGACCTGGAAACACAAGGACGGCCGCGGGGCAGAGAACACGAAGATGCTGATCGGTGCCGCGGTCTGCTTCCTTACCTCGTTTGCCGCCTACGAGCTCATGGGGTGGATCGCATGACGGCCGCACTCGGCGCACAGCTGCTGCCTCACAACAGGTTTCGGACCGCAGTACTGATGCGACCGATGTTCACCGCTTCACCGAACACGACACGAAAGGCTCAATGATCGCCCATGATTCTCGCAACCGCACAGGCCGTGCAGGACTTCTCGGTCCAGGCCATCGAATTCAACGTCACCGCCGAACTACCGCCCGGCGCGAACGGACTGCTCAAACTGTTGAACTGGCTGCTGTGGGGAGTGCTGCTGGCCTGCATGGCCGCGATCGTGTTCTCGGGCGGAAAGATGGCCTGGGAGAAGTGGAACCAGGGCTCGATCCAAGCCCCGAAGATACTCCTCGGCGCTCTGGTCGGCGCGATCGTCTCCGGTAGCGCCAACGCCATCCTCAACGCCGTCGCCGGCGGATGACCGGGGCCACCGACGGCGGGACTGTCCTGGCCATGCCCGCCGATGTCGTCGAGAACATCAACACCGCCCTCGGGTGGATGCTCGGGCTCGTCGCGGTGGCTTGCGTAGGAAAGATCATCTTCGTCGGTGCCCGCATGGCCTGGGATCACCAGCACACCCCCGGGGTCGAATCGCCTGTCTCGGCGGAGTTCTTCGCCGCAGTCATCGGCTGGATACTCGCCGCCGTCGCCGCCGGAGGTATCGCCGCGGCCCTACTGGACGCGACCGGCACCGTCTCGAACGATCCGCAACCGAACCCCACCGTCGTCGACGACATCGAACGCATCAACCCACCTCTGGAAGGCGGACAATGACCATCGCCACTCACTCCCGCACGGGCCGTCGGTACCTGGCCGCAGGTGCGGCCACCGCGATCACGGTCGGCCTCCTGCTGGCCGGGTGCGGCAGCGACGAGACGGAGCCGCAGAGCGATGCTCCCGCAGCACCGAGCATCGATATTCACCGTGCCCCCGATATCGCCTCCTGGACCACAGCAGGGAGCATTGCGGTGCCCCTGGGCGCAGTGGACGGCCCGACCTCGTCCCCAGGGGCACCGTTCGCCGGCTACACCCAGACCCCTCAAGGGGCAGCGCTGGCCGCGATCGACCAATCGGTCCAGCTTGCCACCGCCGTCGACGGACGTTGGGCGGAAATCCTGCCCGCTGTAACCGTTCCCGGCCAGGGCCGCGACCTGTGGGCCGGCAACCGAGCGTTGGTCTCCACCAGCGGCATCGATCCTTCCGTCGCCCCCGAGATCGTCGGCTACATGATCGAGGAGTACTCGGGCGACGCCGCCGATGTCTCGATCGTCCAGCGCTTCCCCGACGACTCGCTGGCCTCGACTCTGACCCCGGTGACCTGGTCCGGCGATGACTGGAAGCTCACCCTCCCGGTCAGCGACACCAACCCGGTCGAGGATCTGGCTACCCTTCCCGACGACATCGTCGACTTGGAAGGAACCAGACAATGACCGAGCCGCACTACGACGAAAACCCCACGCCTGCAACAGAACCGACCGAGCCGGAAGGCAAGCGCATCGGCACCGTCGGCTGGATCGGCGTCGGGATGGTGGTGGTCATCATGCTCGCCGGTCTCGCCGTGAGCCTGGTGGTCCTCTCCCGCGACCAGGACACACCCCTGGTCCCCCTCGACGACGGCGGCACCGCGGCGCAGGTGACCCCGCAGGACACTGCCGGTTTGTTCGAGCCCGATCCCGAGTTCGATTCCCTCGACCGGGTGGTCTACGTCCCGAAGGACCCGAACGGGGTCGTCCTCGAGCAGAAGACTCCTCCCGCCGGCCGCACGCCCGAGACCGCTCCGGAAGGGGTGATGCTTCAACGGGTGCACGGCAACATGGTGCTGCCGTTCTCCACCTCGGACGGGCCGACTGCTATCGATTCCTCCGGTGTGGCAACAGGATTCAGCCACACCCCTCAGGGTGCGGCGTTGGCTGCGGCGCACTACATCGCCTACTTCACCGGCGGAAACGACCGCATCGACATGATCGCAGCGTCGGGTCGGGCCGACGATCCGACCGGCACCATCGCAGAAGCCAAGCGCTACAACGCCACCGGCGTTCTCGGGTCCGTCGCGGACGGCTCCGCATACGTTGCCCTGCCCTCCTTGAAATTGAACTACACCGACGCCCTCACCCGCGTCTCGTTCGGCTACACCGCCACCCTCAAGGACGGCTCCACCCAGTACCGGCGCGTGTTCTCGGACTTCATCTGGCGCGAGGACCGTGGATGGGTCATCCAGGTCCGACCGCTGAACTCCCCCCAGGGATCGACCGTCGGCGGTACCGCCGACCAGACGCCATTCGAGCCGGGGTGGCTGACATGGTGGTAACCCACAAGCCCCGAACGCTTCTGACTTACCTGCTGCGCTCCACGCTCATGTTCGTTGCTGTTTTCGCGCTGGTCGCGGGTAACGCCGGCATCGCGGCCGCACAGGACCCGCCGCCGGATGACCCGTCATTCGTCGAGAACGCCGCCACAGCCTCGACGTGCTCGAACGCCGTCGGGCTCGGCGTCGCCATAGCCAGTGAGATCGCAAATGCGACGGGCGTGACCGACAGTGCGCCGAGCTGCCTCGACGCGGTAGGTGACGTCGCGGCAGCACCGATCAACGCCGTCAAGAACGTCGCCGAAGGCGCATTCGAGAAAGCCGGTCTGAGCTTCGGTGAGGCCGGCGGCGCGGCCCTGAAATTCGCTCTGGGCTGGTGGATCGAGATCCCCGGCCAGAACGAACAGGCATTCCAGAGCGTGCTGTCCACGGTCGGCGGCTACACCTACGACATCCAGCTGGCGTTCCTCATCGTCTCGATCATCCTGCTCGGCGGCAAACTCGCCCTCGCCCGATCGGGAGCAATTCGGCAGGTCTCGGAGGAAGGATTCCGCCAACTCGCCCGTGCCACGATCATTTCCGGTTCCATCGGCTTCTTCGTGGTCATCGGCACCCGGATATCGGACGGGGTCAGTAGCTGGTTCATCACCTCCACCGTCGGAGACGATCCCGCCAAGCTCGTCGAAGCAATGGTGCGGATCACGGTGTTCACCGGATCGGGCGGCATCGCGATGCTGTTCGTCATCGGACTGATCGGCATCCTCGGCGGTCTGCTGATGGCGTTCCTGCTCATCATGCGCATGGGCATGCTCGTCGTCGTGTCGGCGTTCCTGCCGATCGTCGCGGCCGCCGGCGGAACCCGCATCGGTGCGGGCGCATACGACCGCCTCATCGCCTGGACGCTGGCGTTCCTACTCTTCAAGCCGGTCGGCGCGTTCGTCATCGGAATCTCGGCCATGCTCTTCGCCCAGTCCGCACCCTCGCAGGAAGCCGACGGCGGCATCATGACCGCCGTCGTCGGAGCACTCCTGCTGGCCTGCACCGCATTGGTGTTGCCGTCGCTGATGAAGCTGCTGCTTCCTGAAACCTCGGGCGGTGCAGGCGGTCTCGCTGCCGCTGCCGCTCTCACTGGTGCCGCGGTCCAGATCGGCGGCATGGCCGCGACCGGCGGTGCCAGCGCAGGTGCGGGCGCGGCCGGCGGCGCAGCGGGCGGCGCGGCCGGCGGCGGCGCAGTCGAGGGATGGGCTCCGTCGAGCTCGTCCGGATCGGTTCCCGCGTCCTTCGGTGTCGGCCCCTCCGGTGGAGGCGGCGGCGGAAGTGACAGCTCGGGGCCGAGCAGCGGCGGATCGGACGGTGGAGGCGGCGGAGGCGGATCGATGCCCAGCGGTACCGGTGCAGGCGATTCCGGC
Source organism: Rhodococcus sp. 06-1460-1B (assembly GCF_002258475.1). Classification (NCBI taxonomy): domain Bacteria; kingdom Bacillati; phylum Actinomycetota; class Actinomycetes; order Mycobacteriales; family Nocardiaceae; genus Rhodococcus; species Rhodococcus sp. 06-1460-1B. The sequence goes on along the minus strand of NZ_NOYS01000004.1, from coordinate 84,572 downwards.
GCAGAGACAGCAGGGCGGGCCACCGACGCCGGCGGACCGGCCGCCGGGGGTGGATCGGCCCCGGATTCCTTCGGGTCCGGCGTCGACGGAGCAGCCGACCGCAACCTGGGAAACACCAACGAAGACAGGGGCTTTCAGATATGAACCACCACTGCGACAACCGCGATGAGCTATCCGCCGGGGTAGATCGGTCGATCGCATCGAGTGCAACGCTGGTGCCTCGTCGACCAGCCGGATGGCAGCAGGATCCAGCGTTCTGGATTGCCGCCCGCCGTGTGGCGGCCGCGATCGGTGTCACCGACCGGCCGGGCAGGACGATTCGATGAGCAGCGAGCGCAGAGTCCCGACCACCTACGGCGCGTGGCGATTGCCGCGTTCGGGCGGTGCATTCGGTGTGAGCTTCGCAGTGACCATCATCGGCATGGGCGTGGCCGTGGCCATGATCGCCACGTACCTGTTCACGCGGTCGTTGATGGCCTCGGGCCTGGTCGTCGCGGCCGGCGCGGTGGTGCTCGTGCCGATGGTGATGAACAAGGACGGCCAGAGCGGACACCGCCGATTCTCCGGCTGGCGTTCGGCTCTGACCTCGCGCCGTCGCGGGGAAGACACCTACGCCTCCGGTGCCTTCTCCAAGGTGCCCGGCGGAATGCTGAGACTCCCGGGTGTGCTCGCCGGCACCGACCTCTACGAGGCGATCGACTCCGCCGGCCGCACGTTCTCGATGATCCACATGCCCGACAAGAACATCTACACCGTCGAGCTCGCCGCCGAGCCGCAAGGCGGAGAGAACTTCGACCAGGAACACCTCGACCGCGCGGTGAACAACTGGGGACAGCAGCTCACCGCATTCGGCGACGTCTCCGACATCCCGTTGGTGGCCGCAGTACTCGAAACCGTTCCCGATACCGGCACGGTGCTGATGGAGACCGTGCGGGGCCGCGTGCGGCGCGACGCTCCCGAGCTCGCGCGCCAGTCGATGTACGAAACGGCCACCGGCACCGCCAAAGGCGGCGTCCGGATGGCCGCGCGTCTGGCGATCACCTTCGAGGCCCAGACCGACGAGCGCCGCAAGGACCCCACGGAGCAGGCCGTCGAGATCGCCCGTCGACTTCCCGAAATCACCTCTGCCGCAGCCGCTGCCGGGGTCATCTGCACCCCCATGACCGCCGACGAGGTCGCCGGAACGGTGCGCCGCTCCTACGATCCCGCTGCTCTCGAAGCCGTCGAAGCCGCTCTCTATTCCGGTCAGGGCACGGGCTTGAACTGGGCGGACTGCGGGCCCCGCACGGCGTTCCGCATGCGCGATCGCTACCTGCACGACGGCGCGGTGTCGGTGACCTGGGAAATGCGGGCCGCACCGAAACGCGCAGTCACCGAACGCGTTCTCGAACGCCTCATCCGCCCGCACGCCGAGCTGCCGCACAAGCGGGTGACGATCATCTACCGCGTCCACCCCGCCGGCGAGGCCGCCGATGTCGCCGCCAGCGACTACCGCAACGCCCGCGCCCGCCGATCCGGACGCACCGGCCTGGACAACATGAGCGACGTCAACGACGAGCGCGCCGCCAATCTCGCCCAGCAGGAACAGTCCCTCGGGCACGGTATGACCCGCTTCGCGGTCCTGATCACCGTCACCGGACCCGCCGAGACCACCGACGTCCCCCGCATCGATGCCATCCTGCGCGACGTCTCGGTCCAGGCCCTGCTGTCGGTGCGGCGCAGCAACTACTGGCAGGACGCGGCATTCGCGGTCGGTCTCGGGGTCGGGGTCTCGGCACCCGAACACACCTCCCTGCCGCGCCTGGCCGACGGCTGATTCACGCCGACCGCCACCACTCCTGCGTTGTCGACCGATCGAGAGGACCGCCCCGGTGCCCACCACCCACGCCCGCCCGCCCAAGCCCGCATCGACCCGCGTCGACAAGTACAAGGTCATGTCCGACGAGGAGCGGACCGCGCTCGAACGGCGGTGCGCGGCTGCGACCGGTATCACCGCGTTCTGGCTGCGTGCCCGCCTCAACCGTGACGCGAACCACCGCCGCAACCGTGACCGCGACCTGGCTCTGCTCGGTGACGGCACCGACGCGGCGCGGTTCACCGAATCCGACGCGCGCGGATTCAAAGGCGCGAGCAGCGGCCGCATGGCCATCGTGTTGCCGCCGGTGGAGTACCGCGGCACTACCAAGCAGGTCGCGGGGCTGTATCCGTGGATCTTCGGTGCCTCCGCACCGATCCTCGGGCCGATCCTCGGACCGCACCTGTCGACCGGCGCTCCGGTCGGATTCTCACCGCTCGCTGCGAAAGAACGCGGCGCGATCACCGCGCCGGCGTGCATCATCATCGCGCTCAACGGATTCGGAAAGTCGACCCTGCTGCGCCGTATCGCGTTGGGAGACATCGCCGCCGGTATCCGGGTGATGTGGCCCGGCGACGTCAAGCCCGACGGCCGTAAGCTCACCGAAGCGGTCTGCACAACCGGCGTCAACGAAGTCGGTTACGGCACAGGCTCGTTGAATCCCCTCGATCCCGGACCGATCGGGGTCGCTCTGGCCCGGTACATCACCATCGATCCGGATCTGCGTCGCCGCTACGAGTTCGCGCTGCACTTCCGTCAGGTCAACCTCGTGCTGGCACTGTGCGAGATCGTCCGCCGAAGTCCGTTGCAGGACTACGAAGAAGCGGTCATCGACTCCGGTATCCGACTGCTCTACACACCCGTCTCCGACGGCGGCCGCGGACACGACGTCGAGCGGCCCGCACGCCTGTCGGACCTACTCGACCTCGTCGACAGCTGCCCCGACGAGCTGCAGAACGACGTCGTCGCGGACAGCGCCGAAGAGTACCGCGGGCAGGTCAAACCGCTGCTCCGGACCCTGCGCGCGCTCACCAAAGGCCGATTCGGGGAAACGTTCGACTCGAACACCACCGTCCGGATCGACATCGACAACCCGTCGACCTGCCTGGACATGTCCGCCGTCCCCGAAGGCGACTCCCTGATGCGTGCCGCCGTGCTGGTCTCGGGCTGGTCGGAGTGCTTCGCTGCCGTCGACGCCGCGCACCTGCGCGCCACCAGCGGCAACGGCCCACACCTGGCGTTCTCGATCCTGATGGACGAGCTCTGGCAGGTCCTCTCATGCGGTCCGACGATGGTCGACCGCCTCGACGGTGTTCAACGCCTGCAGCGCACCAAAGGCGTCGGCGTCATCGCGGTCAGCCACTCGGTGGCCGACCTCGAAAAAGTCGGTGCGACAGGGTTCTTCGAGCGCTCCCGCGCCCGCATCATCGGCCCCATCCCGCGCAGCGAGGTCGCCCGCCTCTCGGAGGTCATGCAGTTCTCCGAGCGGGAGAAGACGATGCTCACCAACTGGTCGGACTCGGCCGACCTGGGTTCGGCCGCGACCGCGATGACCGCGGCGCGGATTCGCTGCAAGCACTGCTCACGGTCGCTGCTCTACCTCGCCGGCACCCAGACACCGGAATGGGTGCACCAGGACAGCGAAGCTCGGTACTGCGACGCCGTCGACCCGCAACAGGACGCGCACTTCCAGGCACAGGACACCGACCGCATCGCCGAACCACTCGAAGCGGTCAAGCAGCCACCCTCCGGGATGGGGCACTTCCTGCTCAAGCTCGGTGAAGGCGGCCGTCCCGGTGTCCCGTTCCGGGTGTGGGTGACCCCGGCCGAGAAGAAGTCGGGAATCCACGACACCGATGAGCGGCTCGACGCGGCCGCCGAAGAGCAGCGCCGTGCGGCGGTGACCCGATGACCGCGTTCGGTGGCGGTGAGCGCCGCAAGTACCGGATCGTCGACGACGCCACCCGCGATGCAGCGATCGGCACCGTCTGCGATGCGATCGAGAAGGGAACATCGTTCACCGCGGCCTGCAAGGTCGTCGCCCAGCACCTCGACGTCGCCGAAACGACGGTCCGCGGGTGGGTGAACGACTCCGGTCGGCGCCCGCGCGCCGATTTCGAGCAGGTCCTCGAACTGCGCCGCGCCCTCGAAGCCGCAGCCGAGCTCAACCACCGACTCGCCGCCGGGCGCACCAGCGGGTCGATGTTCGGGACGGCGACCAGCTGATGGCGTCCTCGTCGTCCTCCTCCTCGTCGGCCGTGACGGGCGTGCTCGCTGCCGTCGTGGCCGCGATGATGGGCCTGGTCGTGATGATGGCCTTCCTCGCGCAGGACGAAGAAGACCAGGCCGCGATCGGGGCACTCGATTGCATGCCCGGCAGCAGAGCGACCGGACAGACGCAGGGCAACCTCCTTGCTGCGCCCGGGTCGTTCATCAAACCCGTCGACCCCGCCCAAGTGACGTTCACCAGCGGCTTCGGGATGCGGTGGGGCTCGATGCACAAAGGCATCGATCTCGCCGGCCCGATCGGAACCCCGATCTACGCCGCCGCCGACGGCACGGTCAACGCCGCCGGCGACGCGTCCGGATTCGGGCAGTGGGTCGTACTCGACCACGTCATCGACGGCAAGACCATCTCCACCGTCTACGGCCACATCGACACTTTCACCGTCGCCGCCGGCCAACCCGTGCGCGCCGGGCAGCTCATCGCCACCATCGGCAACCGCGGCCAATCCACCGGCCCGCACCTGCATTTCGAGATCTGGGACGGTGGCCACGCCGGCGGGCAGGCCATCGACCCCCTCGCCCAGTACGAAGCCGCCCCGGCACCGGGACAGGCTCCCGCTGCGCCGAGTCCGGCACCGTCCGCCCCTGCTGCTCCCGCTGCCCCGGTCGACCAGCTCGCCGGCGCTACCGCAGGCGGCGGTGACCTCTCGGCCCCGACACCGGCGTCGATGGGTTCGGAAGCGAACTTGCAGGTCGGCACCAAACGCCTGATGCGCGCCCTGGCCATGAAGTTCGGGGACCGGCTCGACTCCCTCGGCGGGTGGCGCGCGAACGGCGGAGCGGCCACCGATCACCCTGAGGGCCGCGCCGTCGACGCGATGATCCCGAACTACTCCTCCGGCGAAGGCGTCGCGCTCGGCAACGAAGTCCTCGACTACGTCATGGCCAACGCCGACTTCTTCCACCTCGAGTATGCGATCTGGCGTCAGACCATCCATTTCCCCGGCCAGGAGCCCTCGCTGATGGAGGACCGCGGCTCGGACAACGAAAACCATATGAATCACGTCCACATCACCGTCGACGCCTCCGGCTTCGACGACGCCGGCACTGTCTGGGGACAGCTGCCCGGCAGTGGCGGGGCGGGATCGAACGCTGCGGCCACGAGCCCGGGCTGCACCGTCGCCGGCGGAGGCCTCGGTGAAGATCTCGCCGACGGATCGGTCCCGCCCGAGTTCGAGCCGTGGATCCGCAAAGCAGGCGGGATCTGCCCGCAGATCAAGCCCTCGCTCATCGCCGCTCAGCTCGACGCCGAGAACGGATTCGCCTACGGCGCAAACGCTCCCGTCTCCTCCACCGGTGCCGGTGGGCCCGCACAGTTCATGCCGGGCACCTGGGCGACCTACGGCAAGGACTACGACGGCGACGGACGCGTCGACGTCAACTCCATCGGGGACGCGGTCATGGCCCAGGGCCAGTACATGTGCGATATCGCCAAGGCCATCGACGCCGGTATCGCAGACGGCCGCGTGTCCGCACCGAACGGACCCACCGAGCTCTATCTCGCCGGCTACAACGCCGGCGAAGGAGCCGTGCTCTCCTCCGGCGGATTCCCCACCGGCTCCACCGATTACGTCGTTCAGACCCGCCCGTACGCCGACAAGATCATCGCCGGTGAAGCCAAGTACAGGAAGCAGAACTCATGAACGCCCACACTCGCGGCACCTCACCGGCTCGTCGACGCCGCGCACTCGCCGCGGGCATCACCGCGGCCGCAGTACTGGCCATCTCCGGCTGCGGGGGCTCACCCGATTCCGATCCGATCCCCGAAGGCACCGACGCACACGTCCAGATCGACCCGCTCGACCCCGCGGGCCTGGATGCCTCCGGTGCCGCGACGACAGCGATGAACGCCATTCTGTCCTGGCAACCCGCCGTCGACGACAGCAAAGCCGACGCGCTCGCCCGCGCACGGCCGTGGATCACCACACCCCTGATCGACACCCTCGATGCACCCCAGAGCACCACCGCGCTACGTCCGGACAGGGAGTGGGACGCCTGGGCCCGCTCGAAAGACACCCTCACCGCCACCTGCTGGCCCGTCGAGGGTGCCACCGCCCCGCCGGCCGGAATGCGGACGGTCATCGTCGACCTCGAATGCCGACAACGAGTCCTCCACGCCGACGGCTCGTCGACACAGCGGCCCGCCGAACCGTGGCGGGCAACGGTCATCACCACCCCGAACGGATGGAAGCTCTCCGACTTCCGGTACCGCACATGACCGAACCACCACCACGCCAGCACATCACCCGCTCGACCACGACGGACAAAGGAGCACCGACCGTGACCATCACACCTTCGACCAACACTCACCCCCTGGACGCAGTGGGGAGGTTCCGGCTCTGGGCTGCCTGCGCGGTGGCCGCCCTGGTGCTGTGGGCGGTATGGACCATCCCGTTCCCCGCCACCGCCGTCGACACCATCGCAGCCAGTGACGATCCCGCGGTGCGCGGTGCCGTGAACAGCGGGTGGTGGGCAGTGATCGTCGCCGTGTGCGCGGTGGCCTTCGGATCGCTGATCGCCGTCGTCGTCGACTACCAGCGGGGCCGAGACTGGCCGCTCACTGCCCTGCGATCGACCCTCAAACTGCTCGCCATCGCCGCCGGTACATGGTGCCTGTGGACGGTCATCGTATTGGGCGCACTCGACGCGGCGGCTCGATCATGATCGAGCGAGATCGCCACCAGCACAAGTCCGAACGCCTAGAGCACATCTCGGCCGACGAGGGCCGAATCAACACGACCGAATGCATCCACCGGGCGCGCCTGTTCTCCGACTACGCGCCCACACATCGGCACGTCCGGCCACCACATCCACCGGGACTGGCTGCCGGACAGGACGGGAGGAACTACCGATGACCCACCCCACCGACGACGCGATCGTGCACTGGACGGTCCTGATCGCCAAAGCAGCAGCCCTACAGAATGTTTCGACCACCGCCCCACAACACGACACCCCACCGAACACGATCGAGGAGCCCCGATGAACTCCACCAAAGGAGAACCATCATGAACAACGATGTCAAAGACCCCACAAACGACACGGCCACCATGTGGTTGCTCGGCGGAATCGCCAGTGCCGCTGTGCTCGTCGGCGGTGGAGCATCGGTGTCGCTGCACCTGGGCAGCGCTTTGTCCGATACCGACCAGAACGTGCCCGCCAACCCCGCCGACGTCGTCTCCCAGCTCTACACCGGGGATCTGGTGTGGCCGACCGGTGCCACCATCGTCGCAGTGTTCTTCGCGCTCCTGCTGCTGGTGTTGCTCGGGGCGGTGGCGGTCGGCCTCGCCCGTCGCCGCGCCGGCCGCAGCCGCGTCGACGACGCCGCCAAATACCTCGCCTCCATCAAAGATGTCCGGTCGTTGACCGAAAAGTCCTGCCGCGCAGCGGCAGACAGGCTCGGAACCCCGATCGAGAAGGGTTGCCCGCCCGGGGTGCCGCTCGGCGTCATGGTCGGAACGAACGCCAGGCTGTACGCCGACATCGAGTCCACGCACGTCGACATCTGGGGTCCGCGTACCGGTAAGACCACCTCCCGGGTCGTTCCGGCGATCCTCGCCGCGATCGGGTCTGTGCTGACCACCAGTAACAAGCGCGACGTCGTCGACATCACCCGCGCATACCGCGCCGAGGTCGGCACCATCCGCGTCTTCGATCCCCAGAGGGTGGCGCACGAACCCCCGACGTGGTTCTGGGATCCACTGTCCTGGGTGCGATCGGAGACCGCGACCACGGCTGCGGCCGATGACATCGACGATGTATTCACGGACGTGTCGGTGCACGAACGCAAAGCCGCGGCGCTGGCCAAGCAGTTCGCTGTCGGCCCGGACGGTCAAGCTGCGAGCAAGGATTCGTTCTTCGACCCCGAGGGCGAGGACCTGCTGGCATCGCTGATTCTCGCCGCCGCGACCTCCCGCTATGGAATAACCCAGGTGTACCGGTGGGTGACCGACGAGCAGAACCTCGAGCCGATCCAGCTGCTCCGCGAGGGCGGCTACTCCCTGATGGCAGACGGCCTCTCAGCGCACTACAACGCCACCCCGAAGCAACGCAGCGGCGTGTTCACCACCGCGAAGAAGATGATCAACTGCCTCAAGCTCAGCTCGGTCCACCCCTGGATCGAGCGGACCGGACCGGGCGACACCCGGCCCGAGTTCGACCCTGCCACGTTCGCGCGGTCGAAGACCGACACCCTGTACAGCCTGTCGAAGGAAGGTGTCGGGTCGGTCGGGCCTCTGGTCACTGCCCTCACTGTCGCGGTGTGTGACGAGATCCTCGACTACGCCAGCGAGATCGAGGGCGGGCGTCTGCGGACGCCGGTCCTGTTCGCCCTCGACGAAGTCGCCAATGTCGTTCGCTGGCAGGAGCTTCCCGGCCTCTACAGCCACTTCGGCTCACGCGGCATCATCATCATGTCCATCCTGCAGTCGTGGTCGCAGGGGGTACGGTGCTGGGGCGAGGACGGCATGAAAGCGCTGTGGTCGGCCGCGAACGTAAAGGTCTACGGCGGCGGCGTCGCCGTCGACGACGGACCGTTCCTGCGCAACATGTCCACCGCCGTGGGCGATCACCACGAACTCTCCGGATCGGTCTCGTCCGGACGAGGCGGTGGGTCGCAATCGCGACAGCGAACCAAGGTGCGCACCCTGACCGAAGCCGAACTCGAAGCCCTCCCCCGCGGCCGTGCCCTGGTCCGCTCGTCAGGCAACCTGCCGGTGCTGATCAAGACGGTGCAATGGAGCAACGGCCCGTACGCCGACGCCGTGGCCGCCGCGCAGGAGCGAGCCGATAAGGCCGCCGACGACGACCGGGCCGGCACCGTCCGACTCGACAAGACACCCGAGTTCAGCGGAACCGAAGCCACGCCGCTATGAGCGAGGACGATCCCGACTTCGATCCGCTGAGCGAGATCCCGCCGCCCGACGAACCCCCGCCCTACGACGACCTTCCCGCGTTCGAGGAAGCCCCGCCGTTCGACCCGCGCAACGAGACAGATGACGACGCAACGAAATACGCGTCGATAGGCGAGCTGCCACCGAGCCTGCAAGCGTTGGTCGAGCACAGCGTGAACAGACGCATCAGCAAAGAACTCGCCACGATCGCGGAGGCGCAGTTCGAGGAGGCCCTGACACCCGAGCTGTACGAACGGATGCAGACCGCCACGGCACGCGCACTGGCGGCGCACCTCGAGGAAGCAGCACGTCGAGCCGAAGCGGACGCCGACAACGCCGAAGCAAAGCCGGTGTACGAGACCCTGCTCGACTTCGTCGACGAGATGATCCGGCCGCACTATCGCCGCGAGGTGGTCGACGGCAACAGCAGGAAATGGTGCCCGCAGTGGTGGGCGCACGGTGAGGCGTACCGCCGTCTCGACGCTCTCTGGCGCGCATGGGAGCACCTGAGGCAAGACCCGAACACCGGGATGAGCGTGTGGTGGAGAGATCACGCCGACCACCACATGAGCAAGCTGTTCGACCCGCAAGGCCCGTTCTCCGCCTGCAGCGTCAAACACGGACACAAGACGTCCCTGCCGCCGCTGCCCGCCGATCCACCCGACCCGGCCCTGTTCGGAACACCCGCAGATCCGCGAACCGCCGCGCCCGCACCTGAGCTCGTACCCGCCGCATCCGAAGGAGACGAACACCGATGACTCACCCCACCGACGCCCTGACCGACGACCTCGCCCGGGCCCTCCGCACCACCCTGCAGGTCGCCATGCTCGCCGGACAAGACATCGCGCGTCGACGCGAGAACCGACTCCGCCAGGCACAACAGGACAGCGAGCAACGCGCTGCCGCCCTCACCGCTCGACTACGTGCCGAACGTGCCTCCGCTGAGGCGCAACTACGTCCGGTTCATTCTCCGCGCTGGTGGACTGCCGCAAACCCGGAGATCCTCGCGAACACCTACCGCACCGCGTACGCGTGGAAGGACCAATCACCGCTCGCCGCCGACACTCTCACCCACCTCGACGAGCAACTAGCGCAGCGGCACGGAATCGACACCAGCAAGCTTGGCGTCGACAGAGCAGCCGTCGCGGACAAGGTCGAGGCGGTCATGAACGAACGCATCGCCCGCGAGAAGGCATCCGAGCCGTTCACCGAGCGCGGCTTCACCGTCGTCGAGGACCGTCCCGCCGGCCGAGGATTCATTCCCACCTGGGACCTCCGGCAAGCCAGCGGTGAGAACGTCGATCGAGAGACCATCGACGCCGCACCCGCTCACTGGGCGGTCTACCTCGCCCGGGACAAAGAAACTGGCGACTGGACGCCCGAGTACTTCTGCACCGACTCCGACGCGGCCGGCTTGAACCGCCCGATCCCTCCGCTGTATCTCGCCTACGAGGACTGGTGGTGGGAGATGGCCGCGGAGCACCAGATCGCGGAAATTCACGACCAGTTCGTCCACAACGGCAGCGCCTACGGCATCGCCCACATGCAAGATCAGATCTCCCGGCGCTACGGCATCGACGCCCGACCGTTCGCCGGCCTACCGGACGACCTCGCAGCCCGCATCAGCACTGTCACCGCCGAACGCGACAAGGAACGCGCCGACGACAAAGGCACCCGAGAGCGAGTCGACGCCGCCGCTGCGATCGCGCAGGCAGACGCGATCGACAAGTCGGCCAACCGCCGCCAGACGAGCGAGGCCACCGCGCAGCTCGCGCAAGAGCCCGCACCCTCTCCCCGCGAACAGCAGGAATTCGCGGACGCGTTGGAGTGGGCCAAGCAAGCGGTTCCACGCGACGCCGAACGCTACGTCGACACGGTCGGCCGCCGCCAGGACGCTGCCCGCGAGACCATCATCACCGGCTGGGAAGTAGCACAGTCGAAAGGATGGGCCGCAGACCACGCGCCCGCACTTGCAGCTCAGTTCGCGCAGAGCGAGGCGTCGGCGAACCGGGAGGACTACCTCACTGCCAGAACGGAACTGATCGGGGAATGGACGGCCGCAGGACGTCCCCACGTCGATGTCATATCCGCGTTAGCGCCGCCTGCGGTCCCGTTCAAGTACGACTCGAAGGAACGCCGCGACGCACTGACGGCGACGCTGAACGCCGCCGGCGTCGATCCGGACGCAATCGCAGCCCGGCTCGCCGCTGATCGCGACAACGCCCACCCGATCGGCGCTCCCGTCGCAGGCGCATCTTCATCACCGAAGGCCCGCAAGGGCGACCGCAGCGCCGGCGTCGAAGTCAGCACCGAGAAAGGTGACCGATAAGCACGTTCTCTAAGAAGAGCCCGCCTCCATTGGGAGGCGGGCTCTCGGTTTTCAGAGAGTCTTGGGTCAGCGACGATCCGGCCGCGCCTCCACCGCCGTTTGGTAGCTTTCCGCGATGGTCACCGCCTCGACCGGTATCGCGATCGCTGGTCCACTGTAGGAGTCGCCATACGTTTGCGCGGTGACAGTCCACTCGGCGGTCAACGAGGTCGCCGTGTCATCGACAGCGCGCAGCATCAGGATGTCGGCCTCGCTCTGCCACGCCGGGGTCGGTCGCAGGTGTTTGAGGTCGATTGTGATGGTGACGGTCTGATTGTCGGTGTTCTCCCAAGTGAGGGGAGCATCCGCAAGTTGCAGCCCTTTGCTGTAGTCCACTGCCGAGCTCATCAAGACCGAATCGAGCGCAGACCGGCGCGGCGGGTTGAACGGAGTAACGAACTCGCCGAGCTCGAAAGCGTCGCGCTCTTCCCAGTCGAGTCCCTGTGCACCTGTGATGGTGATGATGACTTGAACATCGTTGAGGAAGACGCGCCCAACGTTTCGTAGACGCAATCGCAACCCTGGCCATGCGATAGCGGCTAGATACTGCTCACTGTCGGTCCAGCTTCTTCTTACCTCCTCTGCCCATCTCTTCAGTCGCTCATCGAGCTGTGCTCTTGTACGCGGGGGCGGCGAGTCGTCGAGCGGCCCGAAGCCTCTCGGCAGATATATAGGTGCCACGCCCAGCGGGGACTTCTTTCTTGCCGCCGCATCCGCCTCGTCGAAGCGGCTTCGTTCGCGATCGCCGATGACGGCGATGAACTTTTCTCGTGCGACGTCGCTGTCGGAGAAGTAGCGGGCGGGTCCATCGATGGACAGCTCTACATCAATGGGCAGGGGATCTGCATCGATGTCGAGGTACTGCTTGCGAATTTGGGCCATACCGGGCCGATCGATGACGTGCATGGTTCGCTCGAGGTGATAGAGCTCGACGACGATGCCGTTACCGAGTGCTTCCATGTCCGCGCGTTCGCTCAAGGTCAGCTCTTGGTTGGTGACGAACACAAATCCGTTTGGCTTCTGCTTTCTGGCTCCGACCAGATCGTCGGTGATCTTCTTCTTGATTGTCCCCAACGACTGCTGGCCTCTTGGGAAGTAGACACCCATGACCCAGCTCTTGCCGTCCTTGGTGGCAACAGCGTCCTTGCCGCCGTCCTTGCCACCTAGCGGGTGCGAGGGATCGATGCCTTCGTACCCTTCCGCGTGGAGAACTTGCGCCGCGAGCCGTTCCGATGGAGTTTGGCCTTGCGTCCACTCTCGGAGACGGAACCATGTTTCGTCGGTACGCGTCATGTGCAGAGGGCCTTTCGGTTTAGAAATACGCCGCAGCCACCGAATCAACTATCCGGTTGCTACGACGCCAGTAGCTCAAGTAGATCACTCACAGGTGCCTTGCTGTCCTGAACGTTTAGCTGGTTCCATTACGCACGCCCGGAGTGGAATTGATCGCAGCGACGCGTCGTCTCTTGCTGGGATGCGTTGTAGATATCCATGTCAGTGGGCCGTTGAGAGCCTCGAGATGCGCGCGGCCACACGGTGCTCCGGTTTCAACCAGAGCAAATGCATCGGCGGCAAATTCTTCCGGCCACGACAAGGGCCCGATGGCGGCCAGACAGACAGTGAACACAGCGACAGCGAGGACCGACAAGGGCGTCGCGGCCCAGTACAGAAACACCGCCGCAGCGGGGACTGCCAGTACGGCTGCCATCGCGCATGCGGCCGCGATCCAGTCGAGCCGCCGAAACCGAAACGTGTGGACGTGGAACCAGTGGCCCATCTCGTGAGCTGTGAGTCCGACCAATGCGTCATCGGAATAGTTTGGAGAGGCGATGACGTTGGGTCCGCCCACTCGGACAGTGTTGGCCCGGCGGTCGTACCGCGCACGTTGAGACAGGGACGCCTCGCTCACCACCAGTTGCGGTGCCGGATACCGGTCGCGGTGTCGTTCCGATATCTTTCGGATCGTGCTGGCGCACAGGTCGACACGTCGTCGAATCTCATCGTCCGACAGTGACGTAGTCATCGTTCGAGGTCCTTGTCTCGATCCACACGACTCGGTCTATTCGGTGTCGCCTGCGGGGCCTCCCCCGGCTTGTCGCGCCCGGCACCGTTCTGTCCGATTGTGTCGGCGTGCCGGGCCTTGAGCACCTGCTTGATCTCGTCCGAGATGTCCGTGCGAGCGTCGATCTCCGCGGCGTAGGCCACGCGCTGTTCCCGCGCGGAAAGCGCCCGGGGGCGCTCGATCGTTGCCACCGTCGGTCGCGCTTGCGGGGCTGTTGGTTGTGTCTGGTGCAGCCGCGCGTCTACCGAGTGCAGTTGCACCGCCGACATCGTTTCGAGGGCGCGTGCACGGGTCAGATCACCCGCCGCTCGGTGTGCACCTGCGATCGCCTCGATGGTTTTGGACAGCTGTTGCAACAGCAACATGTACGCCGCTGTCGGATCGTCGGTAGCTAGCTGCAACATGATCAGCGCGGCCCCGCCCGCGGAGATCGTCTTCTTCGGTACGGATGCGCGTTGGTGGGCCGCGATCTGCGCCGAGTCGGCCAGTGTCCGTGCCGCCGCCGCCAAGGGGCCGGGCGTGGTCTCGACCCGCGCCGACCATGCCGCGAACACACCGGAGGTGCGGCCGGCGGCGCGGGCCCATTGCGCGGTGTCGGTCGCCGGGATCGACGCGAGGTAGGTGTTCCATTTGCCGATGTCGTCGGCGGCACGGGCGACCAGCTTCGGGTCGATCGACGCGCGTTCGCGCCCGTCGGTGACGGTGACCGCTGTCCCGCGACGCGTTGCCTTCCACTCCGCTGCGGCCGCTGTACGGGCGTCCTCGCTCTGGTCCCATTCGTCCCGCAACCGCGGCAGGGTGAGGTCTTTCGACAGGCGTCCGCCGCCGTACCAAACCGGTTTGATGCCGTTCGCTCGATCGGCGGGTGTCGGTGTCGTGGCCACGGAGTAGCCGACCACCTCACCTGCCGAACCCTTGTCGTAGCGGGGGCGCACCAGAAGCTTGCGTGCGCGTAGTCGGCGCACGAACTCGGCTTCGGTCTTCGACGCTGTCGCGCAGGCCCGCACCGTCCGCTCCATCGACTCGCGCGCAGTTTCCGGTGCACCGGCCCGCCGAGCGCGCGCCGCTTCGGCAGGCTTGATTCCTCGCGTGCCGCGCTCGGCTTCCCGTGAGGCCAGCACCACCAGATCGTGTCGTCGTTCGAGGACGTTGCACGCCGCCTGGGCACGCTTGAAGTCGTTGAAGGTGTTGACCTTCGTTCCGTCCTCGCGGACCGCCGATGCCGCGATGTGGATGTGGTCGCCGCCGGCCTTGGTCTTGCCGTGGCGGATCGCCACCCAGCGAGCCGGTGCGCGCGGTGAGTCCGCGTCGTCGAAGTCCATTTCCTTCATGAAGTCGGCCGCGATCGTCGCCCACTTCTCGTCCGACAGCTCACCCTCCTCGGGGTTGAGCGAGAGCGAGCAGTGCCACACGTTCTGATCCGATGTCGCGTCCGCCAACGCCACCGATCGCGCCACTCCGTCGTCGATGGCAGCGTTCATCTTGCGTCGACTCGTCACCGACACCTCGGTACCGAACACCACACGCGCAGTGTCCAGTTCACCCGCCAACGCGATGGCGTCCTCGTGCGACAGCTCGCCCGCCGGCGCGGCGAACACGATGCTCTCGTGCCCGGCGACGACGTGCGGGTTCTCGTGCTCGTTCGACCTGCCTGGACCGGCGAGATACACCACCAGCCCGGTCATTTTCGCGCCCCGAGTGATGTTCGGTATCAACGTCCCACCAGATCGCGCGGCAACCGGTTCACCCGATCGAAGACCTGCCGAACCGCCGCAATCGCAGCCGTCGTTTCCGGTGGCACCTCACCCGTCGCGTTCGCCACTTTCGCGAGCTGGTTCAGGTTCCGCCCGAGTGCCGCGATGAGCTTGGTCGCGGCGAACAACTCCGTCAGATCCTCACGCGAGACCGTCGAACGCGGGGCCTTGAGAGCGGAGTCGATCAACAGGCGGGCCACCGTCACACCCTGCACGCGGGCAGCCGCCTGAACCGCCGCTTCCTGCTCGGCGGTCAGCTTCACCACGTGCCGGTACTCCCGGCCGCCGACGACGTTCGACTGACGGGTGCGCAGCCACCCAGCTTTGCGTTCTGCCATCACCCGCTCCTCCCGTTCACCCTCACATCGGCCCAGCGCAGCGACCCCAGACCTGGGGACCACGCAATCAGCGTGTCAGATTTCCGTCAGGAAATCCACACTTAGGGCACCTAAGTTATAGCTTGCTCCGCCTGGGGCACGCTGGTGGCTCGCGGAGCCTGCGGAGTGGCCCACCAGAAAAGAGGCTCAGGACGAGCGCCGCGAGTTCCGATTCCGCGCACCCCAGGTGCGCGGACGGCGGTTGTCCCCGGTTGTGGATCCGGACCCGATTGTGGGTGCCTGAGACCGAGCGGAGCGGCCTGGGAACTCTCGGACATCCACATGAGGACACAGTCCGATCCACAATTGGGGGCAACCGCGCGCAGACTCCGACGTGAAACCTCGATGTGCTTGAGTTGACGTCAGAAAGTCCGGTACGAGCAGAGGACCAAGGCCTGTGAAGTCGATGTTTCCCGAGTGGTACCGAACCTCGGATGACGGCGACTGGAACGATGCGTTGGTCAGGCTCATCACGGAGGCGACGGTTGCCTTCGACGCGAGCGCTCTGCTCGAGCTCTACCGCTCGGACGCATCGGAGCGTGCCCAGATCCTCGGGGCCCTCACCCTGCTCGGCGACAGGCTCTTCGTCCCATATCAGGCGGCGTTGGAATACCAGCGACGACGCGAGGGAGCGATCAAAGACCAACGCGACCTCATCACGAGCGTCGTCTCGACTTTCGAGTCAGCGCAGACCAACGCTGCACGCGCATTCAACGACAAGGCGGTGAAGGCGCGTGTTCGGACGACATGGGAGACCGCCCGCCACGCGGTCGGCGAACTCGAAGCGGAATTGATCGACGAGTACGACCTGACCCACGATGACGATGACGTTCGCGACGGTCTCGACGCCCTCCTCACCCCGGACCGACTCGGTTCCGAACCAACCTCCCGACAATCCCGTAAACGAGCCGCCGCGTTCGAGGAACGTGCGCGGCAGCAGATGCCGCCCGGATACTGCGATGTAGTCAAAGGCGCTCCCAAGATGTACGGCGACTACTTCATCTGGTGCGAACTACTCGACAAGGCCCGCGCGTCCCAGCAACCCCTGCTGTTCGTGACAGAGGATCTCAAGGACGACTGGTCATGGAGAGGGAACCCGCGCCGCGAGCTGGTGCACGAGATGCGATCGAAGGCCGACGCCGAGTACCACCACATCACACTCAAGACCTTCCTCCGGCTCGCGCAGAAGCACCTCTCCGCCGAGATCACCGACGAAACAATCGAGAGCGTCAGCGAGCAACCCAAGGCCACTATTCAAGACATCATCGCGGCCTCGGAGGGATTGGGTGCCCTCGCCGCTTTCAAAGATCAGAACGCCGATTTTCTGAGCGCCGTTCTCAATGCCCGTTTGTGGGCAGACACCAACGGCATAGCCCACAATTTTTACCTGCGCGAGAACATCGGCAATTTGGGTGTCCCACCGCTAAATGCCGATCTACTTGCCGCCATTGCAAACGTCAATACAAAAAACTGGTGGGATGAGCTGCGGCGCAACAACCCACTCATGTCCGGGAACGTCTTCGACGCGGTCCAATGGTCGAACACTTCGCGCAGCGCGCAGCAGCCTGTCGACCAGCCGGAATCACCGACCGACGCCGAAGATCTCGACGACCAGCCGGAATCAAACGACGGCAACGACGACCAGTTGAACAACGACTGAGCGCGTAGGCCGATGGCCCGATCCGCTTATGGGCATGCGGCTGCACGATCCAGCGAGACGACCCCGTTGCAGCCGCTAGCGAGCTCTCCTACAGTGACGCCATCGGGTGCGTCGTGCGGGCATCATCCGATGACCCATTCCTGCCGCCGAGCAGTGCCGGGCAGCCATCGGCATGCCCAAATTTCGCACTACCTCTCGGCGTGCATTCCCCTGAAAGGTCTGCCCTCACATGCGCACACACGCCCGATACCTCGCAGCCACCGCCCTGGCGGCACTGACGTTGGTGGGCTGCTCGTCCACCAACGACGCGCCGACCCCGGAGGCCGGTGAACCGGCTGCGACCACCTCGCTGGCAAGTCCACCTGAGACCACCTCCTCCGCGCCGGCAGCGGAACTGAATGTGATCGACACCGACCCGTGCCAGCCGGTCCGAGACGGCTACGAGCTGTGCCGAGTCGTGGCCACCGCACCACTCGATCCCGCCAGCGGAGTCGCCAACCCCATCGCAGTCGCGATCACCACCTCCCCACGGATAGACGTTCGGGTCGGGCTCGCCGGCGGAGGCGTCGCAGTCCACTCCCTCTACCCCGGGGCGACCAGCGGACAGGGCGGACTCGGTCCCGACGACACCAGCTTCGCTGGCAGGCAGGACAAGTATCTGACCGCCGTCGCCGACGTCACCGGCGACGGACGACCGGAGCTGATCCTCGCGACCGGTCAGTTCCCCAGTCACAACGAGTTCCGGGTCCTCGGCTTCGACGGAACCAACCTGAACGTCATCGATTCCCCGATCGCCAGCATGTGGACCGGATACGACGTGTGGGCCACCTACACCGGCGACGGCGGAGACACCGGGTACTACCGTTGCCCCGCCCCGACCCAGCGTGGCGTCACACCACCCGCACCACTGGAATCGGTGACCAACGTCGACGGCACGCGCATCCAAACCAACAGCTACCGCTGGTCCGACACCGGCCAGTGGACCGACGCGGGCAGCGACACCGGCTACGTGCAACCTGGCCTGGCCACCAGCCCGACAAGCGGATGGGAGTGCACCGACATCGGACGACGGATCGACCGCACAGCGAGCGACAAGAACGATCCGTTCGTCGGAGGGAGCACCGCGCCGCCCGCCACTCCTGCGGTGTGCCCCGGGCCGCCGCTACGTGATGGGACACCGACCACCATCGACATCGTCGCGGGCACACTCTCCTGCGCCGACGCACAGAGATACCGCAACGAATACGACACCAGCGATCTTCCCGCCGGCGGCAACGCCGTCCACCGCGACAACGGCATCTGGCACTGCTCGACACCGACCGCCGGAGAAAACGAACGCTCCGGGCTCGTCGGGTCGTGCACCTCGTCCTCGGACTCGGCCGACCTCTGGTCCTTCGAGCTCCACATCTCCTGACACCACGCGCCCGCCGGGCGCACAACGAGTTCGGGCGGTGAGCGCGCCAGCACGTGCGCTTGCCGCCCGACCTCGTCTATTGTCATCACTGGATATCGGGCAGCCGTGCGGGCCGCCCGAGACCGCGTCAACAACAGCGCCACGCATCGGTTTGCGTGTGCGCTGCACGCCGTCTCCGAAAGGTCCGCACATGTCCAGCACTGCCCTCGATCCCACCACCGTTCGCGCCGCCGCACAGGCCGCCCTCGAGACCCGTCTCGGTCTCATCGACGCCATAGTCGCCGCGCAGAACGAGCGAACCATCGCCGCCGCGAAGGTCGCCGAAGCTCAAGCCGCCGAACGCACGGCTGCCGCCGCCGAGCTGGCTGCAATCAAAGCCGCACTCGACGGCGGATGGTCGGCACCCGAGCTCCGCAAGGCCGGACTGAAAGTCCCCACGTCCGCCGTCGCCGGCAAGAAGACCGCCACAACCGCGGCCACCAAGACATCGCCCCGACCCCCGCGTCTGCAACCGTCGTCGACGGCGGCGAAGACCGACACCGATACTGGCGGGTCGGCCGGCACGGACGCCGGGCAGAACTCGCCCGGTGAGAGCTACGCGAACGCGAGCTGACCGATGATCGATCTACTCATGGCCTACATGCCTTGGGTGTCCGCAGTGATGGCCGGCCTCGGATGCATCGCATTCATAGCAGTGGTGCTGCGCATGGCGGAGGTCACTGGGAAGACCTGGGCCGACCCGACCAACCGACGACTCGCCATGATCGTGGCCGGTTGCATCTTCGGCGCGATCATCACCAGCGGCACGGTCTATCCGTACGCCCCTATTCCGCTCTAACCTTTCTCGCCCTAATCGAAGGCATCCATCATGGACACCACAGATCCACACGCGTCTTCACCGACCACTGCTCCTCGGACAGACGCACCCTCCCGACTGATCGAGGTCGAGATCTCGACCCTCGACCGCCACGGCGATCCCGGGTTCGTACTCACCCGCGGGCACTTCCGCTCCCCCTCGACTGCGGCCCGGTTCGCGGTGAGCCAAGCAGAAACCGTCGCGGACCTCCACCAGGTCGATACCGTCGCCGCAACCTTCACCCAGACCGTCGACGACTCGCTCTGCCTCATCGGCACTCCCGGCGAGATTGCGTGTGCTCTGGCGTCGATGCCGGCATATGCACCGGGTGTCCGCTCGGCGGAACTGCCGCCACCGGGCTACGTCACCACTGCAATCAAGGTCTGGACCGCCACACCGATCGAGCCGCTTCCCGGCGTCGACCCGGCCGACCTGATCGACGTCACCGTGCGCTCGACCCGCCCCGACCCGTTACCGGACTCGACCACGATGGCCGGCGACTTCCCCGCCCACTCGGCGCACATCTTCGCCGGCGCTCTCGCCCGCGAGATCACGATGCGCAGCGGTGGCCACAGCGAAGCAAGAGTGAAGACAGTGCCCGGGCAACGACGGCTCGTCGTCGAACACCCGGCGGAGCTCTCCGACACCGACGCCGCGGCGGTCGCCCGCTACACCAGAATCACCCAGCTACGCGCGAACCTCGCGGCCCTCGATCCCGTGGCCGACGCCGAATGCGCCGTCGGCCTCACTGCCGAGCTGCATGTACTGGAAAGCCATACCCGCCGTTCGTTCGACGACGAATCGGACGCAGTGGCGTGATCGATGTCGGGTGGTACCTCAGCCTCGTCGGGCACCGACCCACCGTCGAGATCCCCGGCGTGATCGAGCGGCTGCAGGCGTGCGGGATCACTGCCGAGCTCCTCGACAAGGTTCTCCGCGAGCCGGAATCGCTGCTGTACGCACCCGAACGCGACGGCGAGGACTGGGCGCGCGATTACGGCGGACCTACCGGTGCTGCACTGCTCACCGCCGAGCTGCTCGCCTACCTTGCCCATCAGCACCGCCTCGCCGCCCGGATCCATCTGGATCTGGTCACCGAGTTGGTGGCCACCGACTCCGTGGCCACCGTTGCCGGGCATCTCGGGACCACCGAAGCCGCGGTGTCCCGACTGCTTCTCGTCCCTCCCTCGTCGCCGGCCACCGGCGACGCACCGACCGAAGGACCGACACCATGAGCACACACGACTCCCCCGCCCTGTCCGCCCTCGACGCCGTGGAGCTCGACATCCTCGCCGAACTGCGCTCCCCGGAAGCGGTGGCCGCGTTCGAGATGCTGCACGCCGCCGTTCCAGTGGAGACCGGGTCGCGGTTCGTCGAGCTGCTGGCGATCATCAACGACATCTCGGGCCCGAACTTCGCCGTCGACGCATCGCTCGATCTGCTCGATGCGGTGCAGGACTCGGGCGACCTCGCGTTGGTCGTCGCGGCCGCGCCCACAGTCGACAATCCGATCGCCGCGCTCGCGCTCGCTCAGCTGTTGCGCACCATCCGCCAGGACTGACCTACGCCACCTGCATCGGTCCGCGAGACAGCAGAAAGCCCCGACCACGCATGATGGTCGGGGCTTTCTGCTGTCCGCCGGGGAACTAGTGCTGGGGCCAGCCGCGGACGAGCTTGTCAGTGCTCGCATGCACGGCATTGAAGGCGTCGACGAGGTACGTCAACCACGACGTGGCGGTCTCCGGGTTCGGGACCAGCGTCGACGGAACGGCATCCTGTTCCTCGTCGGAGAGCTCGTTGAAGTCGACGGGGTAGTCGGTGGTGTCACCGTCGACGATGTTCGGCGCGCCGTCGATCTCGTAGGTGATCACGAATTGGAGCTCGTGCCGGTTCGGGGCGGTGAACTCGGCCGACAGTGCGACCTCGCCCCACAGTCGACGGTCGTAGGTGACGGCCCCGGAGTTGATCGCAGCCTGCAGCAGCCAATGCGGCGTCCACAACGCCTGCGCACTGCCCGGTTCGGGCCACTCGAAGTCGTCGTCGAGCACGTCGGCTTTGGCGAGGTCGAGGGTGAGCAGCGGCGCGGCCGGCGCGCGGGTTCCATCGGCGGTGGGTGCAGTCATGGTCAGTGCCTCCGGTAGGTCGGTGTGGGTGTGGGTGACGATGAGGACCCCCAGGTCGGTGCCGATGTTCGCACTGTCCCCGAGAGCGTCGAGCAGCCGTTCGGCCAAGGTTGCGGCGTCCGCAGCGCGGTAGGTGCCCAGGGTGCTCCACGTCGCGGCGTCGTACGAGGTTTCCGATGCCGAGCACACCTGCACAGTCATCGCGCCGCTACCGGTCGGGACGCGCTCGAGGTCGCCGGACGCGTCGACGACAGCAGCGATCTGCTCGCGGACGTGCACGGGCAGACCCGCATCGACAGCGGCACCGGTTGACGGTGCGTTCGTGCGGTCCGCCGCGTCGTGCGGCGGCCGTTCGGCGTGCTCACCTGTCTCTGTCACTGTCCTCGTCTTTCGGTTGTGGCCCGCAGAGCACCGTAGTGCCCTCGGCGTCGTCGACGCTCCGACCGGTATCCGTGCGGGTTCGTTCAGGAGGTCGGTGGTTGCCGAAAGCTGTTGAGCCGGTTGAAGGCTGAGCGTTGCGCTTTGCCGAGTTCGACCATGTAGTCGAACAGATCGGCTTCGGGTGCTTCTTCGGCGGCCTGGACCAGTCGTTGGCCGGCAATGTGGAAGCTGCGGCGGTAGGACTGGGACAGGACGTTGTCGGCGTAGTGCGCGGCCGCGACGGAGTGCGCCCCGGCGGTGACGATACCCATGAGCCGTTTACGTAGCGGTGCATCTTTCGCTCCGTCGGCTCCGGATCGGATGAGTGCACCGGTGACGGAGGCGAAGTCGTGGGGTTGGCCGGCGGTGATGAGGTCGACGATGTGGCCGTACATGCGTGCGTGCGCGGGATCCTCGAAGTCCGCGGCGGTGAGCGTGCTGATGATTCGCTCGATGTCGGTTCCATCGGCGCTCTGGTTGCGGACGTCCATCAGGGCGCACAGGAGCATTGCTTCGGGGTCGGTGGCCGGGTCGTAGCCGGGTTCGACCGACGTATCAAGGTCTTGGACGGGTGCGAGGTCCGCGCGTGCCTGCGCTGCCGGGTCGTCGCCGGGTGTGGGGACTGCGCGTAGTGCGTTCATCGTGGGCCTCGTGTTTGTCGGTGTCGGACGTCGTACCGGTGGGAGGTGCTACCGGCTGTGGTGCATCGCCTCGGTGGTCAGGATGCGGCTTTGTCGATGTCGTGGTGCTCGCTGTCGGCCCGGTCGGCGGGGCGTGTTGTGGGGTGTTCTGCGGTGAGTTCGGCGTCGATCTGGCGGTCGATGTAGTCGGGGTCGGGGGTGTAGGCGGGTACGAGTCGCATGGCGGGGCCTCTTCTGTGTTTGTGGGTTTGTGGGTTTCAGGCGGCGGCGAGTTCGTTCAAGGCGTCGATCTGAAACCCGCTGAAGTGGTGGTTGTCGTCGACGTAGACGACGGGGGTCTGCCGGTAGCCGAGTTCGTCGGTGATGAAGCGGTAGGCGTCGGGGTCCTCGGTGACATCGACGGTTCGGTAGTTCACCTTCTTCCTATCCAGGAAGATTTTGGTTGCGCTGCAAGGATCGCATTGCGGTTTGGTGTACACGGTGATCGGCATAGCATTCTCCTTTTCGGAATTGCTGGCGTTGACTTCTATTCTACGTCAATAGTGGCATTTTCACCAGAGTTAGTACGGCTTCAATATCGTCCATTCATGTTGTTGCCCTTGCCGTTTCATGCGCACTTCTGGCCGCACCTCTTATTCGTCAGGGGAATTGAAATACAGTTATAGGACACCTTCCTTGCCTCTTCTGTTACTGCGTTCTTTTCGCTTCCGGCTGGCGCGGAAAAGAGACGCGGCGCACGGTGTCGACGGTCAATGCCTGACCGGTGCGAGTGTTCGCCGGGGAGCGCAGCGACTACGGGTCGGGCGAACAGTCGTGCTGGGCCCTGTGGGCCGGAGCGTGAGCGGAGTCAGGGGTTGATCCGGGAGACGACGGGTGATGCATTCTCGTTGCGCAGCCAGACGGACCGACAAGAACCCTCCCTTGTCGTCGTCAGCGCCGAACTCGCGGCCGCAGTTGTGCTCGTGCTGGTCGGTAGGGTGCTGGGGTATGGAGCGCTCGCGAATCGAACATGCCTTGTCCAAAGCAGTGGTGAACGCGTCCCCGCCACCGTCGGATCTGGCGCTCGATGCGATCGTGGCCGGTGTTCGGGTCGAGGACACCAGACCCACCGCCGCCGACGTCGACATGGTGTGGCCGGCCGATCCGACGTCCCTCTGAGCGCAGTTCCGCTCTCGGCCTCCCCCTTACCCGACGGCCGCCCGCTCCGCGCAGCCAGGACGCTGCTGGGCGCGTCTGTCGGTGTGAGGGCTCGATGCCCGACACACCGGCCCCGCGTCCGCGACCTGAATTGCTGAGCGTGGCCACCTCGAACCGGCGGCCACGCTCAGCAGCGGCGTCAGGTGTAGCTCTGCACTCTGCCGATGTGGGCCGCGACGTAGTCGGGGGTGATGACTTCGCCGAGCCCTCGGACCTCGGTCGGCTCCATTCCGGCAGCGAGTGCTGCCGAGAGCAGGACCGCCAGTCTCGGCAGGGTGAGGTCGGCGCGGTGAGCGGTGCGCTCGGCGGCCTCGAGGGCTGCGTGAGCGGCTGCGCCGTCGCCGGTGCAGTACAGGAAATAGGCGGCGATGCTGAGGGCGTTCGCACGGGCGGTGCCGCGTAGCGGGGCCGCGATGCGGGTGAACGCGTCGGCTGCGTCGTGGTCACCGTGGACGTGCAGGGCCATGAAGGCGTCTCGGACTTCGGCGTGGCCGGTGGCCAGTGCGAGGCCGACGCGGGCGGTGAGGTCGACGCTGGGGACTGCGCGGGCATGGATGACGGCTGCGAGCTCGTCGAACGTGACGGGCAGAAAATCGGCACCCATCGTGGCGGCGGCTGCGAGTGCCAGGGATTCGGGAATCTCGGCGGTGGGGGCGTATCGGGCCTCGAGGTCGGCGCGTGATGCGGCGATGACCGCTCCGCGTGCGGTGAGAGCTGCCGCGAGCGCCGTGGTGGCGGGGTCGGGAATGACGCCGTCGGTGAAGCGGTCGAGGTCGGTGAACGTCGTTCCTGCGGTGAGACTGTAGGTGTGCAGGGCGCGGATGGTGCGGATTCCGCGTGCAGTGAACGCGTCGCGGATGGCGTCGAGCCCGATCAGGGCTGCGCCTGCGTGGGCGGTGTCTGCGATCGCGGCGAGGATCACGGCGGTGACCGGTCGTCCGTTGACGGTGTGCCGGGACAGGGGGGTCGCGACGTTGTCGGCTCCGGCCTCGGCCTGGACGGCGGCGATACGGGCGGCGGTGACGACGTCGTGCGAGCCGTTGCCGTTGTCGGCCAGGGTGATGGCGACGACGGAGTTGTCGGGGGTGAAGCCGAGCAGGGCGGGGATGGCGGCGAGGGTATCGGCGGCGGTGGCGAGGGACATACGACGTTGAGTCATGGTGATGCCTTTCAGTGTGTGTGCGGGTTGAGTTGGGGTGGAGCGGTTTTCAGTGGCGCAGTTCGCGGCGTGCGGTGCGGCGGTCGCGGCGCGCGCTGGCGCGTTTGACGGTGCGGCGAACTTTCCGGCTGCCGTTGCGGTGGACGATGATGTCGATTTCGTCGGCGGTGGTGGGGTGTTGTGCTCGCATGACGGTCCTTTCCCGTTGCTGGCTGGTGCGGGGTCTCAGCGTGTGCGGGTGAGGTTGCGCAGGAAGCGGCGGATTCGTTCGGTGATGGACGGCGGGCCGGGGACGGTTACGTCGAACCAGTCGATGGTGTGCTCGTAGCAGGTGGGGCAGTCGTGGTCTTCGCATGGCGAGCTGTCGGGAGCGCCGCGTGTGTCTTCGTTGATGCACGGGAGGTCGGGAATGGCTCCTGCGGGGCAGTTGTAGTCGCGGCAGTCGCAGAGCGCGCCTGCGTAGAGCCGGGTGGTGTCGGTGTTGTCGTCGCTTGCTGTGGTGTGGTCGTCGTGCATGACGGGCCTCTTCCCTCTCGACTGGTGGCCGGACCTGCTGCCCTGCCAATTTCTTTGTGCCGTGGTGGCTGGGGAGAGAAGTCAGCGCACGGGGCCGGAGTGTCAAGGGTCGGGACGAAAAGTTTTCAGCCGGAGGCGTTTTGAAAAGTTTTCGGAGCCCTTGGGCCGGGAGCGCAGCGGACGCCGGCGGTTGATGCGGAGGTCACGGGTGATGAATGCTCGGAGAAGCCACCTACGTCACAAAGAAATTGATTCTTTTCGCTCTTTTGAGTGCGGAGCGAAGCGGAGTTCGGTTCGGGGCAGCCCGTAGGGGTGCGTGTGGCCCGCTAGGGCCTGCTTGTGTACGTGGCCGGCCCCGGGTGGTGGGACGCGAAGCGCCGCCGGAGCTGGTGCTCTACGGCGGCGCGGTAGTGGGGTACGGCTGCGAGGTGATTGTGCGGGAGCGACGGAGGGTGACGACGCTGGTGTCGCGGTAGCTCGTGGTTGTCAGTGGTCGAGTTCGTAGTGTCGCCTGCGGTGTTGGACCAGGGAGGAGCGGATACCGAAGGGGCCTCTCATGACCATCTGCTGTCGCAATTGCATCCATTCTTGGATGAGTTCGGGTGTGGTGTTCTGCGCGGCGTCGTTGCGTAGGTGTTGTAGAGCGGTCAGCCATTTCTGGATTTGGACTTTGCCGTCGACTATGCGGTGTTGTGCATCGGGTGAGATGGGGAATCTGCTGTCGAGACCGCGTTGGAGGTGGTCTTGGAGTTTGCGGAGGTCTCTGCAGATGAGGCAGTCCAGTTGGTACCAGTCGATTGTGGTCGTTGTCGGTCCTGAGCGGTTCATGCTCGATCACCAAGCGTGAAGCCGGTTCGGCGGACGAGTAGCAGTTGCGGCTAGAGCTGGGCTCGGACGTCGGCGAAGCATTGCGCGGCTGTGTCGAGGTCGGGTTTGCCGATGAACGATACGGATTGCGCTGCGCCTCAGAATGATTCGATGTGGAGACGTTCGCGATCGTATCGTTTGCAGGCGGCGAAGGCTGCGGCTGCAGCGTCGTCGGATCCGAAGATGTAGCGGTAGAACGGCCTGGCGTCGGGCAGGTCGATCCCTTTCCCGGCTGCGGTCGGCACCCAGGGGCGTCGGGAGTGCGTGTTGACGGTCTTCTTGCTCATGCCGAGCGCTTTCGCGGTCTCGGATTGACTGAGGCCGTTCAGGAGTGCGGCTTTGACCAGCGCCTGGTCGACGTAGTTGTCGGCGAGGAATGTGAGGTGCTGAACGAAGAAGCGGGAGCGTTGCCGTTGTTCGGTGAGTGCGTTGACGTCATTGGTGGATGTCAAGCGCCCAGTATGCCGGTACACAGTGTGTACCGCAATACCGGACCGGTTAAGCGATCGGCGTGACCGCATCGGCGGGAACCCACTGCCGATCGAGGTCGAGCCGCCCCTTCTTGTTGCCCGTGGGTATCGAAAACGACACGCTCGCAAGCTTGTGCATACTCGGTCAGTGACCGGATGATGTGCGTCGATGACACGCAGCCGATGGCATGTTCGCACTACTGCCGCAGAGCTTCCCAAGCCCCGTTCCACACTTACTCCCAACGGCGTAACCCTCCCCGACGACTGGGCCGACTGGCTCAGAGCAACTTGCCAGACTCCGGGCACACCGTTCTTGCTCTCGCCCGCTTTCGACTACGACACGGACCTGAACGATTTCTTCCGCACCACAGCGATGGTCACCATGGCCACGACAACCCAGATTGGATATGCACGCGACCTCGCGAGCTTCCTCACTTTCGTCAACCACATTGACCGCAAACATCATTGGCGTGATATCACCGACAGTGATCACCTCTCGTACCTGCATTGGCGTCGACACGATCCCGACGGCCCGCGCGTGTCCGGCAACACGTGGAACCGTGAAGTGGCGGCAGTGAACAGGTTCTACCGTTGGGCACACACCGCCGGCCACGTACGAATCAATCCGATCCCCCAGACCTGGCGACGGCCCGCGCCCGCACACACCGGGTACGCGGTCTCGCGGCGATCCGATGAGCTCCGCCCAGCGACCTACAGTCACGACGGCGGCCGGGACCGCATCCAATGGCTTCCCCTTGCCGACTATCGCAGGTGGCGCGAGGTCGGTGTCCGCGGGTTCGACAGCTCCGGGATGCCGCGAGAGGGTTTCCGTGGCCGGTGGTCGGGGCGTAACGCGACCTACTGCGACGTGATGGTCCGGACAGGACTTCGGATCTCGGAACAGTCCGCACTCACCGTGCTGGAACTTCCACACATCGATACGACTCCGACTGGTTACCAGCGGTTTTGGCTTCCCGGTGCGATCGCAAAAGGCCGCTCCGCACGGTGGGTCTACGTTCCGGCATCCCTCGTACGTGACCTGGCTACTTACAGCGCCTTCGACCGAGCCGACGTCATCGCTGCAGCCCAAGAAAAGCAACGATACGAGCGGATCCGACACCCTCTGGTCGTGGAAGATCCCGAACGTGCGATCGCCACGCACGTCACAGGTGCCGCACTGAAGCGGACCGTGAAAGTCTCGGAGCTCAATTGGGCGGAGCGACAACGTTTGTTGATCGCGCGCCCCGGCGGTCTCGAACCCGCCGCGTTCTGGCTCGGCGAGCACGGTATGCCGCTGTCAGTGGCCGCGTGGAAGAAGATGTTCGCCGATGCCAACACCCGCTGCCAGCGTGCCGGTGTCCCACTGTCTGCCCACGCTCACATGCTCCGTCACACGTTCGCCGTCATCACCCTCGAACAGCTCCAACGCGGACACATCGCTGCCCTCGGCGCGCTGGAACCGGAGCAGCGCGGGCACTACACCCGCATCTTCGGCGACCCGCTGGACTGGGTACGCCGCCGACTCGGACATCGATCCGTGGTGACCACACAGATCTACCTCCACGCGCTCGCCGAACTCGAGATGGAGACGAGAATGGCGCTTGTGCCGGATGATTGGGAAATCCCCACCCCGGATCCGGCCAGTGCCGACGACCCAATGACTGTCGCGGCGGCCGGTGTTGTGCTGTGACCGAAGCGCGAACCCACCCCGGGAAGCATGCCCCACTCCCTACGCCCGGAAACTATCGCCCACCGTCCGTTGCTTCCTCGGTGCCGTCTCTGGTCGTCGACTTCCACGGCGACGACGGACGCACCGAAACGTTCGACGTCGAAGTCCTTGCAATGCCGAGCTGGCACGAGCCGGTGGCGGAAGCCTTGGCGCTGCGCATAGGTCCTGCCGGTGACAGACGGACCCACAGTTCGGCAACGACGGTGTTCTCGTCCGTCGCACGGTTACTGCGCTTCCTCGAAAGTCTCGACAACAGCCCCGCCTCACCGGCTGATTTGACCGTGGCGCACGTCGAGGGGTTCCTCACCAGAGTCGACACACCGCGAACAGTCGCCACGTGCACAGCCGAGCTCAGTGAGCTCCGCCTGCTTCTTCGGCTGCCTCCGCTGGCGAACCATCTCGATGCCGAGGTGCTCGACCATCTCAGCACCCCGGCGGGCAAGGGGACGTTCACTTCTCTGACCGGGTATTCCGACGGAGAGTTCGCACGCATCCTCGATGCCGCTCGTACCGACGTCGCGGAAATTCGTAGCCGCATCACCGCGGGCAACGACGCCCTCACGGCTATGGCTGCGTCAGGTGTGGAACCGTCGACGGAGTTCGAGCACATGGTCTCGCGTATGGCGGCCACCGGCATCGTCCCGGTGACCGGCGGACGAATCGTCGCACACCGCCACCGCCGCACAGCCTGGGCGGGCCAGCTGTTCGTCACGCGCGACGATCTCGCACCACTGCTGACCTTGTTCGTTGCAGTCACCGGCCACAACGTCGAAGCCCTCAAGGAACTACCCGCTGAGCACCGGATCGTCGGAAACCGAGCGGTAGAAGTCCGGTTGAGCAAACGACGCAACGGCCCGAACCGATGGCACGACACCGTGACCTGGGAGATCGGACCATCGCACCGAGAACTGCACACCCCGGGCGGTCTGTACCTGCTGCTGCACCGCCTCATGGAACATGGACGGGCACTGAGCGATACGGCCGCACTCTGGTCGTCGTGGCGCAACACCAACCATGATCGTGGAACCGTCGCCGAACATCACAACCCGTTCGCGCAATCCCTCGCCGGCCGATTCACCTTCGCGAAATGGAGCAGACTGCGAGAACTACACACCGACGCCGACACAGCCGGACACACCGCACCGCTGGGGCTGGACATGCGCCGCGTTCGCACCAGTGTCGAGGTGCGCCGTACTCGATCGGTCGGTGGACATCTCCCCTCGGCTGCCCGATCGAACAGTGTCGAAGTGCTGTTCAGCCACTACCTTCGCGGTGATCCCACCGCCAAAGAGTGGGCGCGCCAGACGATGTCCGAGGCTCTCCGTGATGCGGAATCAGCGGCCCTGGCCGCACATACCCACGTCCTGGCCGAACATGGCGTGACGGAACTCGAGGTGCGCGTCGACACCGCCGCCGATGAAACGACTGCAGGCGAGGAGGGTGCCTGGACAGCATGCGCCGACTCCTCCGCTCACCCTGTCACCGGCCGTGCGTGTCGACGGGTGTCGTTCCTGGACTGCTTCCACTGCGGCAACTGCGTCGTCACCACGGCGCATCTACCCGCTATCACCGCACTGACGTCGACCTTGTCCACGCGACGCACCGAACTCGACGAGCAGACCTGGTGGACGCGCTACGGTCCGACCTGGACCGCGATCCACCACGACATCTACCCGAAGTTCACCGCCGCACAACTCGACTCGGCAAAAACCGAGGCACCCGAGTGTCTCCTCGAACTCGCCGAAGATCCCTGGGAGCACCCATGAACAGCCCCATCATCGTCGCCCCGGTACCGGCTGACGACCCGCTGTCCGATCCGGTGCAGGGCGATCCGGTGCTCGGTGAGCACCGTGTCCTGACCGGCCTGTGGCTTCGCTCTGGCTACTCGCTCACGGACACGTCGCAATTCCGCGATGACGTCTGGCGATTGGAACCTGCTGTTGCACAAGCACATGTTCGATCGCTGGTCGTCTCCTTCGACACTCTCGCCGACCGCTACCGTCTACCGGCCAAAGAACTATGCCTGGCGATGCTGTCAGGTCCTTTACCCGCAGGCGAACGGCGGCAGTCTGCCGTCGGGATCCGCGGCACCTTCATCGAACTGCGCAAGTTCCTGCACTGGCTCGCCGAACGCACACCGGCACACTCTGATCGAGAGCAGATGCCAGCATTGAGTTCGCTCACCGCGGCCGACGTCCTCGACTACCACCACTACCTGATGACTTTGCCCGTCGGAGTCGGATCGCGCGAGAACTCCCGACGAGCGGTATGCATGCTCTGGCGCTACCGCACCTGCCTGACCGACACGCTGACCTTCGATCCGCGCCGCATCGACGGTTGGACCATGTCCAAATCCAGCACCACCGAGAACGCCACCGGCCGCATCCCCGAGCCCGTCCTCGGCCCGCTGATCACCTGGGCGATCCGCTTCGTCGACGACTTCTCCGGCGACATCCTCACCGCCACCGCACACCGAGACAACCACCGGTCCAGACGCACCAACGGACGGTACGGGCGCAACAGCGGTGCCGCCGAAGCGCTCGAGAACTACCTCGCGCAACACGAGGCCGACGACGAACCGCTCCCCGGACATCAAGGCCGCCCGAACTTACGACAGATCGCCGCCGAGATCGGCACCAGCAGACACGGCCTCGACACCAACCCAGCAATCCGCACACGGCTATTTGCCTGCGCGGCGCGAGTCGGAGTCACCGAACACACCTGGATACCTCTCGCCATCGAGGGCCGACTTCACGGCCGTCCGTGGATAGAGGGCATCGCGCACCAGCACTCCACCAGCGGATACCTGCATCTGCAACGAATGTTGCACATCGCCTGCTACATCGTCATCGCGTTCCTCTCCGGGATGCGGGACGCCGAGATCAAACACCTACGCCGCGGTTGCCTGAGCACCGCACGCGATACCAGCGGCACCGCCTACCGCTGGACACTGAACGGACTGGCGTTCAAAGGCGAAACCGATCCTCGCGGAGTCGCCGCAGAGTGGACCGTCGGGGCTCCCGCCGCCAGGGCGATCGCGGTCCTCGAGAGAATGCATCCACCCGGCCAGGATCTGCTGTTCTCGCACCCGCCCGGCTCCGAAAACGTCCAACCCAGAAACGACGCAACGGTCGGAGTCTTGACCACCAAAACCACCTCCGGTCAACTGAAGGATTTCATCGGTTGGGTCAACACCTACTGCGCCGAACACGCTCTTACGGAGTCGATTCCATTGGTGAACGGACAACAGTGGGTTCTGAGTACGCGCCAGTTCCGCAGGACGCTGGCATGGTTCATTGCTCGCCGCCCTGGAGGGTCGATCGCCGGTGCCATCGCCTACCGCCACCTGAGCATTCAGATGTTCGAGGGCTACGCAGGCACCTCGGATTCGGGTTTTCGCGCCGAGGTCGAAGCCGAACAAGCTCTCGCTCGCGGTGAAGACTTGATGAGCATTGCCACCGACCATCCCCACACGGTCACCGGTCCTGCTGGCGATCACGCCCACCGCAGACTGGACGCGTTCACCACTGCCGCTGCATTCGCCGGTGCTGTCGTCACCGACAGCACCCGCATCAAGCGCCTGATGAAACGATCCGAACCCGCCATCTATCCCGGCACCTTCGCACTGTGCGTGTTCGATCCCGACAAAGCGATGTGCCAACCCCGCCCTGATCAACGTGGCAACACTCGACCGCAACTCGGTCACTGCCAACCCCTCGAATGCGGCAACGTTGCACTGACCGCAGACAACATCGACGCGCTACGCACCGAACATCGCTCGCTGCAGCAGGAATTGGCCACCCGAACAGCTCTCCCGCCGCTGTTGCTACACCGCTTACGCGAGCGAGCACGCCGACTCAGCGACTTCCTCGACCGCCACACATACCCGACAACCGACCATGTACAGACGATCGAAACGAAGCAGTGACGCGGAACTCCGATCAACCCGACGCCGCAGTGGTCAACGCCGCCATCGAGCATCTCGAACGCCAGACCGGCCGTTCACCGTCGGTGCTCACCGTGGCCCGCCATCTCGGCCTTGCGAACACCACATTTCGGCGGCGCTTCCCCGGCATCGTCGACCGGCTACGTGACCCGAACCGGGTACCGGCTACACCCGACGTCCGTCGCCAGGTCGGCTCGGACGTCATCCGACTTCGGCAGCGAAACCGGGAACTCACCGATGCCCTCACGCTCGCTGTCTCGAGCATCCAGCGCCTGTCCATCGACAACCGTTCTCTGTGCCGACAGCTCGAAGTTGCCACTGCCGTCACGCACCTCCCGAGGAAGTCATGACGCAATCGGCTGCCCGTTCAGATGTTGTTCACTTGACCTCTGCTTAGACGTACTTCAATATAGACGTATGTCGAACCAAAGCCTGCCGCTCGCGGCGACCAGCGGTGAATGTTGCTCACCGCTGATCCGGGAACCACTGTCCACCGATTGGGCCGGTGACCTGGCCCGCATGTTCAAAGCGCTGGGTGACCCGGTCCGGCTGCGGCTGTTGAGCTTGGTGGCCAGTCATGCCGGCGGCGAGGCCTGTGTCTGCGACATCTCCGACTCGTTCGACCTGTCTCAGCCCACGATTTCCCATCACCTCAAAGTGCTGCGAGAGGCGGGTCTGCTGGACTGTGAGCGCCGCGGAACCTGGGTGTATTACTGGGTCTTACCTGCTGCGCTGCAACAATTGTCGTCGGTCCTGTCGGCTGCGGATCCCACTGCCGACGATGCAGCGTTGGTGACCGCATGAGCACCTCGGCGAACACCTCCCAGCACCCGGCCGTGGTCGGCAAGCTCTCCACCCTCGACCGATTCCTGCCCGTCTGGATCGGCGTCGCCATGGTCGTCGGCCTCGTCCTGGGCCGCATGATTCCGGGCATGAACGACGCCCTGTCGTCGATTTCGATCGACGGGGTGTCACTGCCGATTGCCATCGGGCTGCTGATCATGATGTATCCGGTGCTGGCGAAGGTCCGCTACGACCGCCTCGACACCGTCACCGGCGACAAACGCCTCCTCGTCGGGTCGTTGGTCCTGAACTGGGTCCTCGGCCCGGCTCTGATGTTCGCTCTCGCGTGGCTTTTCCTTCCCGACCTGCCCGAGTACCGCACCGGATTGATCATCGTCGGCCTCGCTCGATGCATCGCGATGGTCATCATTTGGAACGACCTCGCCTGCGGAGACCGTGAAGCCGCTGCCGTCCTGGTCGCCATCAACTCGGTGTTCCAGGTCTTCATGTTCGCCGTACTCGGCTGGTTCTATCTCTCGGTTCTGCCCGGCTGGCTCGGTCTCGAGCAGACGACTATCGAAGCGTCGCCATGGCAGATCGCGAAATCGGTGCTGATCTTCCTAGGGATCCCTCTCATAGCAGGGTTCGCTTCGCGCTACTTCGGTGAACGCGCCAAAGGCCGTGAGTGGTACGAGGAAAAATTCATCCCGAAGATCGGGCCGTGGGCGCTCTACGGCCTGCTGTTCACGATCGTGATTCTCTTTGCGCTGCAGGGCGATCGAATCACCTCTCAACCCCTCGACGTGGTCCGCATCGCGCTCCCGCTGCTGGTCTACTTCGCAGTGATGTGGGGCGGCGGCTACGCCCTCGGTGCCGCAATGGGGCTGGGCTACGAACGCACCACCACCCTCGCATTCACCGCCGCGGGCAACAACTTCGAACTCGCCATCGCCGTTGCCATCGCCACCTACGGCGCGACATCCGGACAGGCCCTCGCCGGTGTCGTCGGCCCGCTCATCGAAGTACCAGTCCTCGTCGGCCTGGTCTACGTCTCGCTCGCTCTACGCAAACGCTTCACCCCTCGCCCGTCCGTGACGGCAGCGACAAAGGAGTCCTGATGTCCGACAGTGCAACCCATGACGACACCCGCGCACAACCCGAACTGCTCATGCCCCAAGCGGTCCTTTCCCGCACCGCGGAGAGGCTGTCGGAAAAGTACACCGGCATCTTCTCCCCACAGACGGTGGAGCGGTACGTCTTCGAGTCCTACACCGCGCTGCGGCGGACCTCGAAGATTCACACGCACCTGACGATGCTGGCCGGACGCTTCGCAGCGGACCGACTCACCGCCCTCGCTCAATCGCAAGGTGATGCGCCGAAGGAAGTACCCGAAGTGCTGTTCATCTGCGTCCACAACGCGGGCCGCTCGCAGATGGCCGCGGCGCTGCTCACCCACCGCGGTGCCGGCCGGGTCCATGTCCGTTCCGCCGGATCCGCACCGACGCACGAGATCAACCCCGTTGTCGTCGAGGCGATGACCGAGCTGGGTCTCGACCTCGGCGATGCCTACCCGAAACCACTGACCGACGATGTCGTCGCAGCCGCCGACGTGGTGGTATCGATGGGCTGCGGGGACGCCTGCGCGATCTACCCGGGCAAGCGCTACCTGGACTGGGAGCTCGACGACCCGGACGGAAAGTCCATCGAGGAGGTCCGCCGCATCCGCGACGACCTCGACGCCCGCGTCAGCACGCTTCTCACCGAACTGACCACGCCCGTTCCGGCCTGATGCAGCCATACGGCGACTCAACGTCACACCCATCGAAGGGGTCTTGATCTCATGTCCGACCTACCCAGCGTGTTGTTCGTCTGCGTCCACAACGCGGGCCGCTCGCAGATGGCCGCCGGATTCCTCACCCACCTCGGCGGCAACTCTGTCGAGGTCCGTTCTGCCGGCAGCGCGCCCGCGGAATCCATCAACTCTGCGGCCGTCGAGGCCATGGCCGAGCTCGGCATCGATATCTCGGCGCAGTCCCCGAAGATCCTCACCCCGGACGCCGTCGACACCTCCGACGTCGTCATCACCATGGGCTGCGGCGACGCCTGCCCGGTCTTTCCTGGTGTGAGCTACCGGGACTGGGCCCTGCCCGACCCGGCCGGCAAGGGCGTCGACGCAGTCCGTCCGATCCGCGACGAGATCAAGTCCCGCGTCGAAGATCTACTCACCGAACTGGTTCCCGCGCAGGCAGGGTCACGTCGATGAGCACACCGAGTGTGCTGTTCGTGTGTGTCAAGAACGGCGGCAAGTCGCAGATGGCCGCCGGACTCATGCGCAAGGCAGCCGGGACCACCGTCGAGGTGCATTCGGCCGGCACCAAACCCGGCAGCACAGTGAACGCGCTCTCGGCGCAGTCGCTGCTCGAGGTCGGTGTCGACCTCTCCGGTGAGCACCCGAAACCGATCGACCCGGACCTCTTGGCGCGGATGGACTACGTCATCACCCTCGGCAGCGAAGCAAAGCTCGACCCGGTCGACGGTCCGAGGTTCGAGAACTGGGACACCGACGAGCCGTCCGAACGCGGGATCGACGGCATCGAGCGGATGCGCCTGGTCCGCGACGACATTGCCGCCCGCGTCGACGATCTCGCCGCACGCCTGCAGCACTGACTCTCGTCCCAGACTGCACGCTTTCGCTCCACCGTCGTACGCCCACACGCCTCTGCTCAGAAGGAGCACCTGCCATGCCAGGACGCAAAGTCGTCGCCATCGGCGGCAGCGACGCCGGAATCAGCGCGGCCCTCCGCGCCCGCGAACTCGACCCCACCGCCGAGGTCACCGTCGTCGTCGCCGACGCCTACCCCAACTTCTCCATCTGCGGAATCCCCTACTACGTCTCCGGTGAGGTCACGCACTGGACGAATCTCGCCCACCGCACCGCCGACGACCTCGCCGCCACCGGAATGCGCGTGCTCACCGACACCCGCGCCACCGCCATCGACGTCCCCGGACAGTCGCTGGCCGTCACCGGCCCGGACGGGAGCACCTACTCGCTCGACTACGACGCCTTGGTCGTCGGGACCGGCGCAGTCAGCACCCGACCGCCCATCGCCGGCCTGACGGGGCCGGACGCACTGGGACCGACCGACGGCGTGCACCTGCTGCATTCGATGGGCGACACGTTCGAGGTCATGGACTCCATCACTACCCGCGACCCGAAAACCGCAGTCATCATCGGTGCCGGGTACATCGGCCTCGAGATGGCCGAAGGATTGACCACCCGCGGGATCGCCGTCACCCAGATCGAAGCCCTCCCCGAAGTCCTCCCGACCGTCGACCCCGGGCTTGGCTCACTCGTCCACGCCGAACTCGAACGCGGCGGCGTCGAGGTCGTCACCGGCACCACCGTGTCCTCGATCGGCCGAGACGGAGACGCGCTCACGGTCACCGCCGCAACATCGGCGGGCGAAACACTTACGCGAACGGTCGATCTGGTGCTCGTCGTGGTCGGGGTCCGCCCCGATGTCACCCTCGCAGCCGATGCCGGCGCGCAGCTCGGCGACAAGGGCGCGATCGTCGTCGACGCCGGCATGCGCACGTCCCTGCCGAACGTGTTCGCCGCCGGTGACTGCGTGGTCACCCACCACCGCCTGCTCGGGTCGACGTGGCTGCCGCTGGGCACCACCGCCCACAAGCAGGGTCGGGTTGCCGGGGAGAACGCTCTCGGCGGCGACGCCGTATTCGCGGGAAGCCTCGGCACCCAGGTGGTCAAAGTCTTCGATCTCGTCGCCGCCCGCACGGGACTTCGCGAGCACGAAGCTCGCGACGCCGGCACCGGCTGGATCCCGGTGTCGACCACCTCGACTCCGGACGATCACAAGGCGTACTACCCCGGTGCGACTCCGATCTCGATCCGTATCACCGGCGACACGGTCACCGGCCGACTGCTCGGGGCTCAGCTGGTGGGACGGCGGAGCGCGGAGATCTCCAAGCGCGTCGACACCTACGCCGCCGCACTGTTCCACGAGATGACCGTCGACGGCGTCAGCGAACTCGACCTGTCCTACACCCCGCCCCTCGGTTCCCCCTGGGACGCGGTGCAAATGGCAACCCAGGCCTGGGTGCGTGAGCATCAGCTCGATGCTCAGCGCCGAACCGTCACAGTGTGACCCCACCTGACATTGCTACACCGATGACCACCACCTCCAGCGACGTGGTGGTCATCGGCGGCGGCCAAGCGGCACTCGCTGCCGGGTACTACCTTCGCCGCGCGAAGATCGACTTCGTGATCCTCGACGACCAGCCCGGCCCGGGTGGGTCGTGGCAGCACTACTGGCCCTCGCTGCACCTGTTCTCCCCCGCCGAGTACTCCCGTCTACCGGGGTGGCCGATGCCGCCGTGGCCGGCAGGCTTTCCGCCCGCCTCGCACGTCGTGGACTACCTCACCGCATACGAGAACAAGTACGACCTGCCCGTGCACCGGCCCGTCCGAGTCGACTCGGTACACCGCCGCGACGGTAGTCGTGGATACCGACTCGACACCGACCGGGGATCGCTCGACGCCGCAGCGATCGTCAACACCACAGGGACGTGGTCCCGGCCCTTCTGGCCGGCGTATCCCGGCATGCGCGACTTCGACGGAATTCAGGTGCACGCCAGCACGTATCGTGATCCATCCGAGTTCGAGGGTCGCCGTGTCGCTGTGGTCGGTGGGGGTAATTCGGCCGCGCAGATCCTCGCCGAAATCTCGACCATCACCGACACCGTGTGGTTCACCGCCCGCGAGCCCCGGTTCCTCCCCGACGACGTCGACGGCCGAGTCCTGTTCGACGTCGCCAGCGATCGTGCTCGCGCACTGGCCGCCGGCGGCGACGATTCCGGTGGGGTCGCCGGATTGGGCGATATCGTCATGGTCCCGCCCGTGAAAGAAGCGCGTGATCGCGGCGTGCTGCACAGTCGGCGCATGTTCACCGCGCTCGTCCCCGGCGGTGTCAAGGACGGCGACAACGTCGAGAAGATCGACGTCATCGTGTGGTGCACCGGATTCCGGTCGGCGCTGCGGCACCTGACGCCCCTACACCTGCCGTCGAGCCCGGACTCGCCGATTGCGTTGGATGGTAACCACGTTCGCGGAGAGCCGACCGTGGTGTTCCTCGGCTACGGCGACTGGACCGGCACGGCGTCGGCGACCTTGATCGGGGTGGGCCGCACCGCGCGGTCGGCCATCTCAGCCCTGGCGGCGGCGCTGCCGTGACCGGTGTCGGTGGCAGTCACTGCGCGTGTCGGCGTTCGAGCAGGACGGTGTCGCGCCAGCGTCCGTCGAGCTGGGCGATCCGCTCACGGATCCCGACGGTCCGATACCCCGACGCATGATGCAGCGCGATACTGGCGCGGTTCTCGGGGAATATCGAGGTCTGCAACGTCCACAGCCCGGCAGCGTCAGCTTCGGTGACTTGCTTGTGCATCAACGACTTTCCGACACCGCGGCCACGGAAACCGTCACCGACGTAGACGGAATTCTCGGCGAGACCGCGGTAGCAGTCGCGCCCCGAGACGGCAGTCAACGCCGCCCATCCGGCGACCTGGCCTTCGACCTCGGCGATCCACCGATGACCGGGAAGCCACTTGCCGTCAAGGACCGGGGCGGTAGGTACGTCGGTTTCGAACGTCGCGTTGCCGGTGGCGATTCCTTCGGCGTAGATCCGGCGCACCGCATCCCAGTCGGCGCCCGTCATCGCCCGGACGGTGACGTCGCCGGGCAGATCCGCAGGGCAGCACGGGCGCGGGGTGAGCACTCCCATCACCGCGTCGGCCGCGTGCGGGAGCCCGGTGCAGCACGTCGGGTTCACCGACACGACAGTCGTCGTGCCTCGTTTGCCGAGGGTCACGAAGCCGACGTCAGCGAGCTTGCGGACGTGGTGCGAGACCGTGGGCTGCCCGATCTCGAGGGCGTCGGCGAGCTTGCCGACCGCGATCCCAGCACCCGACGCAGCGACCAGGTGCAGGATCCGCACCCGCATCGGCTCGGCCAGGCAGGCGAACCAGTGAGCGTAGGTCGCTGCATCGTCGGCGGCGAGCGGGGCAAGGTCGGCGGGCGAGTCGACGAGTGGCGCGATCGTGGTCATCACCGAAGTATATCGATGACCGTCGATGGTTGCGAGTATCGATGGACATCGATACAGTCGCCTCATAAGTATTGATGATCGTCGATGAATGGGAGTGCAAGATGTCCGAATACCCCGTCGTGGTGATCGGCGCCGGACCTATCGGCCTGGCCGCCGCCGCACATCTGACCGAAACCGGCTCTGTTGTCGTCGTTCTCGAACGCGGACCCGGTGCTGGTGCTGCTGTGTCGGAATGGAATCACGTACGCCTGTTCTCACCCTGGTCCGAGGTCGTCGACCCCGCCGCAGCACGGCTGCTGGCACCGACAGGGTGGACCGCGCCGGACGGTGACAGCTACGCCACCGGCCGCGAATGGGTCGAGAGTTACCTCGCGCCACTGGCCGCAGTACTCGGTGATGTGGTCCGGTTCGATTCCGAGGTCGTCGGTGTCGCACGGCGGGGACGGGACCGCGTCGTCGATGCCGGACGCGACACCGAACCCCTCTCGGTCCACATCCGACACAGCGACGGCAGCGAAGAACGCATCCTGGCCCGCGCCGTCGTCGACGCCTCCGGCACCTGGGGATCACCGAACCCACTGGGCAGCGAAGGACTCCCTGCGGTCGGCGAACGTACTGCGACCCAGCGGATCTCGTACCGGGTTCCCGACCTGGCCGACGAGAA
Organism: Rhodococcus sp. 06-1460-1B; assembly: GCF_002258475.1. Taxonomy (NCBI): domain Bacteria; kingdom Bacillati; phylum Actinomycetota; class Actinomycetes; order Mycobacteriales; family Nocardiaceae; genus Rhodococcus; species Rhodococcus sp. 06-1460-1B. The sequence goes on along the minus strand of NZ_NOYS01000004.1, from coordinate 44,414 downwards.
GATCCGTTCCGACTACGCCGGCAAGCACATCGTCATCGCCGGCAGTGGCCACTCCGCGCTGACCGCGCTCATCACCTTCGCTGAGCTCGCAGCCCAGGCACCTGGCACGAGACTGACGTGGGCGGTGCGGCGCGGTATCACCGACGAGGTGTTCGGCGGAGGCGAATCCGACGAACTCGCCGCCCGCGGCGCTCTGGGCCTGCGCGCGAAGAAGGCCGTCGACGACGGCTACCTCACTGTCGTGTCCGGATTCCGCACCGAAACCGTTGCACCGCAAGGTGATCAGCTCACCCTCGTCGGCGACACCGGTGCCCGCATCGAGAACGTCGATCGCATCGTGGCACTGACCGGGTTCCGGCCCGACCTGTCATGGCTGTCCGAGGTTCGCCTCGATCTCGACCCCACCCTGCAGGCCCCGAGGTTCGTAGCGGAATTGGTCGATCCGAACATGCACTCGTGTGGATCGGTGTCACCGCACGGCGTCGTCGAACTCACCCAACCCGAACCGGGTCTCTACCTGGTGGGGATGAAGAGCTACGGCCGCGCACCGACATTCCTCGCCATGACCGGCTACGAGCAGGTCCGCAGCATCGCCGCCGAACTCGCCGGCGATCACGAGGGCGCACGGAAGGTCGAACTGACCCTGCCGGATACCGGTGTCTGCGGCGGAGCGGGACTGTTCGACGACCCGAACGCCGACGCAGCCGGCAGCGGCGGATGCTGCGGAGTACCTGCTGCCCCGGAGCTGATCAGTCTCAGCGCACCGTCGCGTGACTGAACAGGTCACCGACTCGGCGTCGCTGCAGGAAGCACCGCATCCTGGGCGACGCCGAGTCCTGTCGATCCTGTGTCTCACCGAAATCACCAGCTGGGGAATCCTGTACTACGCCTTCCCCGTACTCTCCCCCGCGATCACCACGGACACCGGCTGGTCGACGTCGGTAATCGTGGCCGCGTTCTCACTGAGCCAGCTCGTCGCGGCTGTGGTCGGAATACCGGTGGGACGGATCCTGGACCGGCACGGGCCACGTTGGGTGATGACCGCCGGATCCGTTATCGCGGCCCCGGCGCTCATGGTCGTCGCCACCTCGCACAGCGTGGTCGTGTTCTACCTCGGCTGGATTGTTGCCGGGACGGCGATGGGTGCGGTGCTCTACCCGCCCGCCTTCGCCGCGCTGACGCGGTGGTGGGGCACAGACCGCGTTCGGGCGCTGATGATTCTGACTCTCGCCGCCGGGCTGGCCAGCACCGTCTTCGCACCGCTCACCGCGCTGTTGTCGAACCAGAGTGATTGGCGTCGAACATATCTGGTCCTCGCCGCAATTCTGCTTGTTGTCACAGTGCCGGGTCATCTATTTGGTCTACGCGGACGCTGGCCGAGCGTCGCTGCCCCGCAACTTGACTCACCCGCTGTGATGGGCAGAGCCGATGTCGTGCGGAGCCGCCCGTTCCTGGCACTCACCGCGTCACTGAGTCTGGCGGCGTTCGTCGCGTTCGCCGGCGTGTTCAACCTCGTGCCGCTATTGCTCGAGCACGGCGCAGACTCGACCCTCGCCGCCACCGCGCTCGCACTCGGCGGGCTCGGTCAGGTCCTCGGGCGAGTCGGATACCTTCCGCTGCAACGCTTCACTGGGGTCCGCGGACGAACAGTGGGTATCATCGCGGCCACGGCGCTGACCACCCTCGCACTTGGCGTGGTCACCTCGTTGATCACATTGGTTGCCGTCGCGGTCGGCGCCGGACTCGCGCGCGGGATATTCACGCTCATTCAGGCCACTGCCATCACCGATCGCTGGGGCCCAACTCAGTACGGGCACCTCAACGGCATCATGTCCGCACCCATCGTCATCACGATGGCACTGGCACCCTGGGCCGGATCACTGCTCGCGGACTGGACCGGCAGCTACTCCGGTGCCTACATCACTCTCGGAATCCTCGCATCGATAGCCGCAGCACTGTCGACGGCGAGTGTGCCTACTGCAGCCAGGAAAACCACGGAACCCGCAGCATCATGATCGGATTCGGTCAAACGGTCATGCTCGAGCTGTAGCTACAAGCAAGCCAATCGCCGGTACCGGTCCGTGCCCAGGCGTACAAGGTTCCCTCGACAATGCTGTCCATGGCGAGGCCTTCGGCCCGGACTTTCAAGGGTGTGGTGTCGCGGAATCGGCCGCCTCCGGATCGTCCGATGGCGAGCGCGATATTGACGTTCACCGATTTGGGTGGGTCGACGATGCGGCGGGTGGGTGGTTCGAAGGTGGTGGGCCAGGAGTCGAAGATGCCGGCCTCGTTGTCGGTGGTCATTGCGCGACGGCGACGGGCCGGTGGACGGTGAGGTCGTCGGCGGGTGTGGGTGTCCAGCGCAGGCCTGTCTCGCCGAAGGTGGGGGCGGTGAGGGTGTAGCGGCCGGTGCGGTGTGGTGTTCCGCGGCCGTGGACGGTGGTTTCGAGGGTGATCGATTTGATGCGCCCTCGGCCCTGTTCGATTCCGCCGTAGCCGCAGACGGTGGAGGCAATCGTGAGATCGGTACCGGGCATGTGTCCATCCGTTAGGACAAGGATGCTGGCATGTCGACGATTCCTGGCGAGCAAAGCCCTTGCGCGCGTTGGGGGTACGTCTCGTCCGTGCACGGTGGTGACGACCAAATCTATGCCGTCGAGACAGATCGAGGCGGCGTCGAGCGGGTCCCCTGCCCCGGGATCGACGAGGTGGACTTTCGCGAGATCCCCGCCGTGTTCGTGGACGGCGAGCAGGCTCAGTCGGGGTTGGCCGATGAGGGCGACGTGGTGGCCGGCGGCGGATGCTTCGGCGACGAGGGCGATGAGTATGGACCCGGCGCCGGTGACGGTGACGGCGGTTCCGCGGGCCAGGGCTCGGCGTGGGAGCAGCGCCGCGAGTGGTGGGGGTACGGGCATGGTGCGGAGGGTTTTGCCGCGTACAGCGCCGCTGAGCGTCTCCGGGTCGTCGGCCTCGCCCGCGAGGTCCGTACTGCCTGCGACCGGTGCCGCCGGTTCGGGTGCGGCGGTGGCGGGGAGGTCGACGGGTGCGTGGTCGCGGCGACCGCCGGGCACGGTGGCCATGCGGCGGCGCAGAACGTCGAGCTGGGTGGCTTTGTCGAGTCCGGTGAGGTCGGGGATGGCGTCGACGGTGGCCATGTGGATCGACCTTTCGCCGTGCCGGTAGGAACTACCGCCAGAATAGTCGAACGAATGTTCGACTGTCGAACGTGCTGGTCAGCTCGTTCGGCGGGGTTCGGCGACGCCGTCGAGGTCATCGGCGGTGAAGGTCCAGGCGAGGTGTCGATACAGGTGGAGCGTGCGTTTCACCTGCTCGAGGGCCTGGGAGACGGCCGGGTGGTCGGGGTCATGGCCTTCCGCTTCGATGGCTGCGCGCTCGTCGTCGTCCATGTCTTATTGGACGCACGGCATGGTGCGCCGGTTCCGGCACCAGTCATTCGCTCGAATGACTGGACGAGAAGTTTCGGAGGCGCGGCGGTGGCCGCGTCGACGGGCCGCTTCGAACGAGCCAGGGCCGCGCATCTGTGATGCGCAGCCCTGTTCGATGTTGGGTGACGGTGTTCGCCAGTGCGCCTCTCGGCAGGTGGCCGCTCGTAGCGGCTGATGGTTGGTACCCGGGGCATTGGATCGAACGCCGTCGAGTCCTACAACGACAGGGCTGTCGGTGGTATTCCATCCCGTGCGGGAGACAAAAAAGGGGGGATCCCGGCCCCGTGGTGGGACCGGGACCCCGGAGGGCCTGGCTTTAGTGGGTGCACCAGAAGGACCCGACCGGGATGACTGCTCCCGGCTGCCCGGCGCACCACCGGCAGGTGGTGTCGTGCTCGATCCGTCCGAGCACTCCCTCGGCCTCCTCGATGAGGATGGGTAGCTGTGCTGCGCTGGCGAGCGCGAGCGCTTCGGTGGCCCACCGGGCCGCGCGCGGATCTTCGGCGGGGAGCTGAGCGGCTTTGCCGATGAGCTCGGTGATGATCTGGTGATCGTTGAGCAGGTTCTTGTTCATGGCAGGGACACCTTCCAAAGGTTCGGATGAGACGTCCCCGATCGACATGACGAGGGTGGACTGTCAAACCGCGTCTTGGGAGCGTGCGACCGCGGTTTGATTGGACGGGGTCCCCGGCATGTCAGGCGGGGACGACTCGTACGACCAAATTGGTGACCCATATGGGGCGGCCCCGTCAGGGGACGTGCGACCGCTTGCGGTCGGCTTTCGATGGTTCGCCGATCGCCTACGCGGGCATCCGTCGTCGATGCCCCCGAATCCGTTGTCTCCGATGCTCGCCACTCCTGGCCCGCTCCCGTCCGGACCGGCCTGGGTGTGGGAATGGAAGTGGGACGCAACTGCGCGGGTTCACAGAAACTCGCGGACGATAGCGGCGCAACTCGCGCGTGGGTGGAGCATCAACCCCTGAGGGACAACCGCATTCGCAGACTGGCGACCATCAAACGCCTTCTGCGGCCGCCAGCACAGCCTCGCGTTGGATCCGGCAAAACCACTGCCGTCTACCGATCGGCTCCGGCCCACCCCTTCCCTCATACCCCCACGGGTACTTGCATACCCCCCTAGGTATGTGTCACAGTAGGGATGTACCCGCCAGAAAGGACCGCCATGTGCTACCCCGTCCCGTGCCCGGCATGCGGTAAGACCACCTGGGCTGGCTGCGGTCGACATGTCGACAGCGTCATGAAGAACGTTCCGCGGTCGCAGCAGTGCTCCTGCTCCATGGAGACACCCGCCCCAGCTACACGCGACAACTTCTTTCGTTCCCTGTTTCGTCGCTGACCCCCACCCCAACAGCACTCCACTGCATTTCGCAGGAATCTCTGGGCGTCTTCAACACTTCTGAATACCCCCACCCGTATTAGGAGAAGCAATTGTGACCAAGCCCGCTACCGCGGCGGCCACCGGCCGCCACGACCGCCATCGGCCACCGGCACCCGGCGCACTAGGCCGCCTGGGAAGCACGATGGTCGCGCGTCGCCGGTGGGTGTTCGGCATCTGGCTGATCGCCCTCGTTGCTCTGGGATCGGCTGCGCCATCGGTGTTCTCATCCTTGGCCGGGGCCGGCTGGCAGGCCAACGGTTCCGAATCCGTCCAGGTCCGCGAGCTCGCCCAGCAGCATTTCGGCGGCAATTCCTCTGCAGCAGTGCAGGTGGTCGTTCACTCCGACACCGCCACGATCGAAGACGCAGCGATGCAGCAGACACTCACCGACGTCGCGGCCGTATTCGACGGTGACACTCGCTTCGGTGAGGTCATCGCCCCCCAGCCGGGCATGACGATCAGTCCCGACGGTCACACCGGCATCTTGATCGCCGGCGCAAACGCGAGTACCGACGACATGGTCAAGGCCGTCGACGAGGTGAAGGGCGAGCTGACCGAACTCTCCGGCGACGGCATCGAGGTCTACCCGACCGGATCCTCCGCACTGTGGTCGGACTTCAACAAGGCCAACCACGACGCCATGATTCAGGCCGAATTGTTCTCCTGGCCGGTCACTTTGGCGATCATGGTGCTCGCGTTCGGCTCCCTCGTCGCCGCGGGATTGCCGCTGCTACTCACCGTTGCCGGCCTGGTCGCATCCGCAGGCGGACTCGTTCTGCTCAACGGCGTCACGCCGATCTCGGTGTGGGCGATGAACTTCGCGATGATGTTCGCCCTCGCCCTCGGAATCGACTACGCCCTGTTCATCGTCGCCAGGTTCCGCGACGCACTGCGCAACGCCGATCCACGTGCCGCGGTCGCCGAAACCATGGACACCGCAGGCAAAGCCGTGGTCCTGTCCGGTCTGACGGTCTTGGTGAGCCTCTCGGCCGTCCTGCTCGTTCCCGCACCGGCGGTGCGCACCATGGCCGTCGGCATCATGCTCGCCGTGACCTTCGTGCTGATCGCCACCATGACCCTGCTCCCCGCAACCCTGGGTGCACTCGGTTCCAAGGTCAACGCCGCCTCCCTGCCCTACGCCAAGCGCCAGCAGCACCGCTCCCCGAAATTCGCAGCCTGGGGTGAACTGCTCCACAAGCACCCCTGGCCGTTCGCTCTGGTCTCCGTCGGCATCCTCATTGCGCTGGCCCTTCCGGTCCTCGGACTGAAAGTGGCGATGCCCTCGATCGCCGTCGTCCCCGAAGACGCACCGGTTCGCCAGGGTTACGAGCTCGTCCAGGCCCAGTTCGGTGCCGGCGCACCCGGCGCACTGCAGATCGTCGTCCCGTCCGCGGATGCCGCCGCGACCGCCACGGCAGCCAGTACCGTCGACGGGATCTCGATGGTCACTCCGCCCCAGCCTGCCGCGGACGGCTCGAACTACTCACTGCTACAAGCACTTCCCACCGTTGACCCCTCGGACGAGAGAATGGGCACCATCCTCGGTGACCTGCGCGCCGAACTCCCGGAGTCGGCGTTGGTCGGCGGTGCCCCAGCGGAGAACCTCGATCTGCAGCAAGCCCTCAACGACTACCTACCGCTGGTGATCGGGATCATCCTCGCGCTCGGTTTCATCCTGCTGCTCGTCGCACTCCAAGCACCGCTGATCGCGATCCTCGGCACCGCAGTCAGTCTGCTCTCGACCGCCGCAGCGTTCGGGGTCGCGAAGCTGATCTTCCAGGACGGGCACGGCGCATCACTGCTCGGATTCACCCCGCAAGGCTTCCTCGACGGCTGGGGACCGGTGTTCTTCTTCGCGATGATCTTCGCCATCGCCATGGACTACACCGTGTTCCTGCTCGCCACCGCCAAAGAGCACTACGAGAAGACCGGCGACCCGAAAGCCGCCCAGGTCGACGGCCTCGCCCACTCCGGCCGCGTCATCTTCGCCGCCGCCGCGGTCATGGTCGCCGTGTTCTTCACCTTCGCACTCTCCGATCCGCTCCCACCGAAAGAAATGGGCATCATCCTCGGCGTCGCGGTACTGCTCGACGCCTTCCTGATCAGGCTCATCCTGCTGCCGGTCCTGCTGCGTTTGAGCGGACACGCCGCATGGTGGTCACCGGCCTGGCTGCGCAAGGTGTTGCCCTCGATCAGCTTCTCGCACTGACACTCTCACCGCACCGAACGGAGCAATCATGACCGATCCGAACACCACCCGCTCGTCCGCGTTCGCGGGATGGCCGATCGAACGTATCGTCCCCGCCCTCGCCGCCGGCGTCACCGCCACCGGCCTGGCCCTCGGCGAACTCCACGCACCGCAGTGGCGACTGCTCAGCGCGTTCGCTGCCGCCAACCTCGCCCTCTACGCAGCGGTCGGCTGGTGCCCGGCCAGCGCACTGCTCACCAGGGTGGGCGTGCCGAGTATTCGCCAGCCCCGAATCGGGTAGGCCCAGATCACCGCAGTTCGACGACCGAAAGGAACTTCCCTTATGAACATCGCACTCTCGACCACTCTGACCGACACCGACTTCGACACCGCAGTCGACGCCGTCAAAGCCTCCCTCGCAGATCAGGGCTTCGGTGTTCTCACCGAAATCGACATGCAGGCCACGTTGAAGGCCAAGCTCGGCGAGGACATGGAGCAGTATCTGATCCTCGGTGCCTGCAATCCGTCCCTCGCGCACCGCGCCGTCGGGGTCATGCGCCAGATCGGCTTGCTGTTGCCGTGCAATGTCGTCGTCCGCGCCGACACCTCCGCTTCCGGATCGGTCATTGTCGAAGCGATGAACCCCGACATCATGGTCCAAGCGACCGGCGAGCCAGCACTGTCCGACGTCGCGGCCGAGGCCACCACCAAGCTCCAGGCCGCCATCGACGCACTCGGTGGCCAGGACGCAGCCCACAGCTGATGACCCTGACGCTGGCACTGGTCCTCGGCGTCGCCGTCGGCATCCTGCTCGGTCTCCTCGGAGGCGGCGGGTCGATCCTCGCCGTCCCGGTTCTCGTCTACGCCCTGGGAATGGACCTGTCGGAGGCGATACCGACATCGTTGCTGGTGATCGGTGTCGCCTCGGCGACCGGGGCCATCCCCAAGGTGCGGGCGAAGCTCGTCGAATGGCGACTGGCGGCGATCTTCGCGGCCACCGGTATCGTCGGCACGCTGGTCGGCAGCGTCCTGGGCAGGCATCTGCCCGAGGCCGCAGTGATGATCGGCTTCGCGATCGTCATGATCATCGCCGGGGCGCGGATGCTGCGCAGCACCGACGATGTCGGAACCGCTTGCAAGACAGGAAGTTCCGGGATCGATTGGCGGCGATGCGCACCACGGTCCATACCGACCGGGTTCGGGGTCGGTGTCCTCACCGGACTGTTCGGCGTCGGCGGAGGATTTCTGATCATCCCCGCTCTGGTGCTGTTGCTGGGAATCGAGATGAGTGTCGCTGTCGGAACGTCGCTGGTGGTCATCGTCGCCAACTCCGCCGCCGGACTGATCGCTCAGGCCGACGGGCTCGGCGGGAACTGGCCACTGACAGCCGCGTTCGCCGGTGCTGCGATCGCAGGCTCGCTGGTCGCCGGAAAACTGAGCACACGCATCGACACCGACAAGCTGCGCACGTGGTTCGCCTACCTGGTGTTCGCCGTCGCGGGCTATGTACTTGTCGACACCCTCGTTCTTTCATGACCGACTGCACACACCGAACCGATGCCCCCGGGGGTAATCTGGAACGACTACCACCATCACACACCCTCAGGAGACCGCAATGATCGGCGACGAAGACAGCATCGCATTGGTACTCAACCGTCTGCGCCGCGCACACGGCCAACTCGCCGGTGTGATCGGCATGATCGAGAACGGACGCGACTGCAAAGACGTCGTCACTCAACTCGCCGCCGTCTCCCGCGCTCTCGACAAAGCCGGATTCAAGATCGTGGCCACCGGCCTTCGTGAATGCATGACCGGCGACACCGCAGACAACAAAGAGCCCATGACCGAAGCAGAACTGGAAAAGCTCTTCCTCGCACTGGCCTGAACGAGGACGTTTCACGTCAGAAACGAGGCCGACCCGATTACACCGTAGGAGTACCCCGTGAGCACCACCGATCCAGACATCGCAATCATCGAAACGTCGAGCCTCGGCGACCGCAGCTACCTGATCAGCCACGACGGCATCGCCGTCGTGATCGATCCCCAACGTGACATCGACCGCGTCCTGGCACTGGCCACGGAGAAGAACGCCGCGATCACCCACGTACTCGAAACCCACATCCACAACGACTACGTCACCGGCGGACTCGAACTCGCACGCGCCACCGGAGCCGAATACGTTGTCCCCGAGGGCGACCCGGTCGAATACGAACGGCGCGCAGTCGGCGACGGCGATGTCGTCGAAGCGGGATCGGCGACATTTCAGGTGATGCACACCCCGGGCCACACACATCATCACGTCAGTTACGTGCTGCGACTCGGCGACGAACCGATCGCGATCTTCACCGGTGGCTCGATGCTGTACGGATCCACCGGCCGCACCGACCTGCTCGGTTCCGAGCACACCGACGAGCTCACCCACGCGCAGTTCCACTCGGTCCGTCGTATCGCCGCCGAGCTGCCCGCTGATGTCGAGGTCTACCCCACCCACGGGTTCGGTAGCTTCTGCTCCGCGACCCCCACCAGCGGCGACTCGTCGACCATCGGTGAACAGCAGCAGTCCAATCCCGCGCTGACCCAGGACGAGCAGACGTACGTCGACGAGTTGATCGCAGGATTGTCGGCCTACCCCGCGTACTACGCCCACATGGGCGTCATCAACACCGAAGGCCCCGCACCGATCGACCTGTCCACCCCAGAACCCGTCGACCCCGACGAACTACGCCGCCGCATCGACGACGGACAATGGGTCGTCGACCTCCGCGCACGCACCGCCTTCGCTGCCGGACATCTCGACGGTTCCCTCGGCTTCGAGCTGTCGACGACATTCGTCACCTACCTCGGCTGGCTCTACCAGTGGGGTGCGCCGCTGACCTTGATCGGCGACACATCCGATCAAATCGACGAGGCCACAAGGGAGTTGGCACGTATCGGCATCGACCACCCCTCCGGCTCCGCTGTCGGAGAGATTCATTCGCTCGCCAGCGACGGGCGCGTACGGTCCTACGAAGTGTCCGACTTCGCCGGACTCGCCGCAGAGGACTCGGACATTGCAGTGCTCGACACCCGTCAACAGTCCGAATACGCGGACGGCCACATCCCCGGTGCGATCAACATTCCCCTCCACGAACTGCCGCACCGACTCGCAGAAGTTCCCGACGGCAAAGTGTGGGTGCACTGCGCCTCCGGCTATCGCGCCTCGATCGCGGCCTCACTACTCGACCGGGAACATCGCAGCGTGGTGCTCATCGACGACGACTACAACCGCGCAACAGATCTCGGACTCGACACCTCGAAGACATGACGAAATGCTTCGACGACCGAACGCGACGAGACAGGCGTACCCCCAGGGGGTATATGTTGGTATCTTCGGCCGCATGCACTCAGTGAATCGGCACGGTCGACGGGGCACAGCTCCGACGGCAGCTTTACTGATTGCACTGACGGTGTTCGGTGTCCTGTTGATGCATTCGGTGACACCGATGTCGATGCCCGTGACCGGCTCGATGTCCACATCGATGAGCGGCGGCCATGCCTCGTTCGCAGCACCGTCCCACACGGACGCCACGGTTCCGGTGATGACCGGGGAACATGACTGCCCGTCGGGGCACCAGATGATGCATCCCTGCGTCGGCACGACGGTGTCGTGGCCCGCGCTGACGGTCCCGGCGATGAGCGCAGCCCTCGACCTGGCGCCGACATCGGTGAACCGGATCATTGGACGGGCCGACTCCACGCTTGAGCGTGCGCCGCCGTGGACGTTATGGGAGTTGGACAGATCGGTGACCTTGCGAGTGTGACAGGGAGCCCGGCAGACGCGTGTCTGTCGGCGGATCGAACGACATCCAATTCTCTGCACTACCCACTCTTGCAAGGAGTTTCCTCATGCGTACCAAAGTCATTGCCTCGATCGCTGCTGCCGCCGCGAGCGCGTTCCTCGTCGTCGGCTGTAGCGACAACGCGGCCGATTCGTCGATGGACGGCCATGCTATGGGATCGATGTCCTCGGCACCGATGTCCTCGGCCCAAGCAAGCGCGTCCGCAGAGTTCAACGATGCCGACGTGATGTTCGCGCAGATGATGTACCCGCATCACGCCCAAGCAGTCGAGATGGCCGACATGGCGAACGGCCGCACCGACAACCCGGAGGTGCTGTCGCTGGCATCGGCGATCGCCGCCGCGCAACAGCCCGAGATGGACCAGATGACCACCTGGCTCACCGAGTGGGGCCAGCCCATGCCCGACATGGACAGGGGTGACATGGGTGACATGGGTGACATGGGCGGGATGGACCACAGCTCCGGCAGCGGCATGATGACCGCTCAGGACATGGACGCGTTGATGGCAGCGTCGGGACCGGAATTCGACCGCCAGTGGTTGACGATGATGATCGCCCACCACACCGGCGCCATCGAGATGGCCAACACCGAAATCGCAGACGGTTCCAATCCTGACGCCCTGGAGATGGCCCGCACCATCGTCGCCACCCAGCAGCAGGAAATCGACACCATGCAGCGGCTGCTCGGCTGACCCGGCCCGCTATAGACAACGATGGCCGCATCCTCTCCGGCGGAGAAGGTGCGGCCATCAACGTTCCACAATTGTCAGGGCTGCGTTCCCGGTACGAGATCAGCTCTCACAGTGACGGTGTGCGCTGCGACGGAGCATTGGAACTCCCGTCGTTCACCGCTCCGGTGATGGTGTCGGGTGTGAGGTCGAGTCGCCGAAGCAGCTGCGCGTTCGCGGCGACGATGATCGTCGACAGCGACATCAGGATCGCGCCGATCGACATGGGCAGCACGAACCCGACCGGCGCGAGCACTCCTGCCGCGAGCGGAACTGAGATGAGGTTGTATCCCGCTGCCCACCAGAGGTTTTGCTTCATCTTCCGGTACGAGGCGCGCGAGAGTTCGATCACCGACAACACCGACCTCGGGTCGTCGCTGGCGAGGATCACTCCGGCCGACGCGATAGCAACGTCGGTACCCGCGCCGATAGCGATACCGACATCGGCCTGCGCGAGAGCCGGTGCGTCGTTGACTCCGTCACCGACCATCGCCACGGTGCGCCCTTCCTGTTGAAGTTCAGCAACGTTGTGGGACTTGTCTTCCGGTTTCACCCCCGCGAAGTAGCGGTCCACACCGAGCTCGGTGGCGACGGACTGCGCGACGGCTTCGGCATCACCGGTGATCATCACCACCGCGATACCCCGAGCGTGGAGCGCATCGACTGCCGTGCGGGATTCGGGCCGGATCTCGTCGGCGAGCGCGAGGGCACCGATCACGGCCCCGTCGGCGAGGACGTGCAGGATGATCGCCCCGTCGCCCCGCCACCGGTCGGCGACAGCAAGTTCGGATCCGCGCTCCTGCTCGAGCAGCGCGGGCCCGCCGACCTGCACGCGGGTGCCGTCGACGTCGGCTGCGACCCCGACGGCGGGAGACGACTGGAAGTCTGCTGCAGCCGGGACGGTCAGGTTCCGCGCGCGTGCGGCCGCAACGATGGCGCGAGCCAGGGGATGTTCTGAGTCGGCTTCTGCGGCAGCGGCCAGCGCGAGAACGTTGTCGGCGGTGCGCCCGTCTGTCACCTCGATTGCGGTGACGGTGGGTTCACCCTTGGTGAGGGTCCCGGTCTTGTCGAAGAGCACGGTGTCCACCGTGCGCATGGTTTCGAGTGCGAGCCGGTCCTTGACCAGGACACCGCCGCGGGCGGCGCGTTCGGTGGCGATGGAGACCACCAGCGGGATCGCGAGTCCGAGTGCGTGCGGGCAGGCGATGACCAGCACGGTGATGGTGCGGATGACGGCGTCGTCGGGCATCCCGACCAGAGTCCACACAGCGGCGGTGATGATCGCGGCACCGAGAGCGAACCAGAACAGCCAACCGGCGGCCGTGTCGGCGATGCGCTGAGCGCGCGAGGTCGAGTTCTGGGCGTCGGCGACCAAGCGGCCGATGCCGGCGAGGGCGGTGTCCTCCCCTACTGCGGTGACCTGGACGCGCAGACCGGAGTCGGTGGCTACCGTGCCGGCGACGACGTGGTCGCCGTCGCTGCGGCGGACGGTGCGTGATTCGCCGGTGATCATCGATTCGTCCATGCTCGCCGATCCGGAGACGATGGTGCCGTCCGCCGGTACTCGGCCGCCGGGGCGGACGACGACGACATCACCGAGCTGCAGCTCGGCCGGGGACACCGGCACCACATCGTCGCCGTCGACGCGTTCGGCGGTGTCCGGGAGCAGCGCCGCCAACGAGTCCAGAGCGGAGGTGGTCTGCGCGAGGGATCGCATTTCGATCCAGTGCCCGAGCAGCATGATCACGATCAGCAGCGCCAGTTCCCACCAGAAGTCGAGCTGATGATCGAGCAGGCCGAGGCTCGCTCCCATCGACGCAATGAATGCGACGGTGATCGCGAGGGCGATGAGCAGCATCATTCCCGGTGCACGGGAACGGATTTCGCTGACTGCGCCGGTGAGGAACGGGGACCCGCCCCAGGCGTACATCACGGTGCCCAGCACCGGGGAGACCCAGGCGATCCACGATGAGTCGGGCAGTGAGTATCCGAGGAGCATCGCGAACATGTTCGAGGCAACGATCACCGGAACGGCGAGGACCAGCATGACCCAGAACAGGCGACGAAACATACCGACGTGATCCCCGTGACCGGCATGACCACCGTGACCGGTGTGCCCGCCGTGCTCTGCGTTGTGCCCGCCGTGCTCTGCGTTGTGCCCGCCGGTGTCGTGGTCCGACTGCGGAGTCGCCTTCTCTGCCACGTCCGTGTGCATTTCGGGTCCTTCTTCATGCCCGCTGTGCTGCAGTCTGTTCGGCGGATCCGTCCGCGCGGAGTCGACGTCGGAGTGTGTGTGATCGTTCATCGTGCTGTCCTCTCATCCATCGAGTTCGATATCCATTCATCCCATGAACTCGTGGGTTCTGGTTCGGCTGTGTATTCGGCGTCGAGGGCGACAATGATCTGCGCCTGGACGAGCGTGGCTGTACTGGTGACCGTGAATGTCCCTGCCGCCGCCGATAACGCGACAGTGTCCATTCCGATCACGGCGTTGACGTCGTTGCGGACCGACGACTCACAGTGGCCGTACATCGATACCGGCGTAACTGACAGTGCGTGATGATCATGCGTAGCTTTCGACATCTCGGACAACATATACCCCATAGGGGTATATGTCGATCAAGTCGAACCATACCCCTTCCTGATCTCATTGGGAAGAACCGTCAGGGTGTTGTCAACGCGTGAGCGCCAGTCGGCTGGCCACCAGGTGCACCCGCGGTCGCTGTCATGCTCACGGACGGGCATGGATGTCGATACCGATTCGGTCAAGGGGCGCATGCATCCGCGGCACAGCTGAGCCTTACAGCGACGGGCGTACCTGCACACGCGCGTGGATCATCGGCGTTCGCTGCGATTTCCGTTACGAGTCTTCTCACCGACTGGAGGCAGGGCAGGGCGAATTACGCCGTGTCACGGCGCGCATGGCGAGCCCGCGTGTCGACTCTCGAAGATCGCGGAACTGCTCGTTCGGTCGATCGCTGACGCCGCAGATCGGACGGTGGAGCGATACTGTCTCGTTCACCATGGGGCTGCGGCGACGCCGATGTAGCGTTGAGTAAGTCGTAGATGGGTGTATCACTCACGTTCGGTTCCACTTTCGATCTGATCGTTTCGGTGCGCCTTCGAACGCGCCGACAGTTGCCGCTCACCGGCCCCGGGCGAGCCCTGCCCTACCGGCCAGCCGGCGCGCACCGACATATCCAGTCCGCAAACTCGGTCACATGCGGTGAAAATGCCTGCCCGTCACACCGCAGTTGCTCTTTACCGAGTGTCGGCACGCTTGCGCAGCGCAGCGGTCGCCAATTCTGCGACCGCTGCGCGATAGAAATCTCGATCTATCTCCCCGGCCGCGAATCTACGATCGAGGATTTCCTGCGCGTCCTCCCCCGATTGCGGGCGAGCGGACATCAGCCGAACCGCACCCCAGATCAACAGAGCGATCACGACCAGCCAGAACGCGGCCATTCCTGCCATCATCGTCCATCCGCCACTCATGGTGCCCATATTCATCATTGCTGCTCCTCACTCTCGCACCAGCCACCTGCTGACCTGCGGAGTGTGGTCATCCCGCAGCTCCTACTATAACGCTTAGTAGTTCAGCTACTATCGAGCATAGTAGTTGACTGCTGTCGAGACGCCGTCGCCCGGACAGGCGATGATGGAGGCAACCTGTGGGAAAGAAATCCAGCAAGTCGCGATCGAAAGCGCACAAACGACGAACCACGGCGACACGATCCGGGGGCGGCCCACCGGCTCCCCACCCCGGTGCCATACGTACTGAGCCCCAGCCAAGGCATCCCCTCTCAGCGGTGGCCCCACATTCTGCGGTCAGCGTCGCCGCCGCCGATTATCTTCGAAGCAGGGGCCACTCGCCCGGCAGCGGTGCACTCCATCCCACTGTCGCCCGGGCTTTCGCGCCGGCCTCCACTACCCCACCGCGAGCGTCGGCCCAGGCCGCAGATCCGACGATCGATACTGCAGCGCCGCCGGAGCGCCCACGTGCCCGCACGCCTGAAGCTGTTGCGCCCGCACCGCAGAGTTACGCACCCAAGCGCTCACCAGCCACCAGTTGTACCGATGAGATTTCCCAGGTCGAGCCGCTGGGGCTTGCGGTGACGTACTGGGGTGTCGGCGGGGCCGATGCCGAGCCCAGCCACGACGTGGCGATTCGCTTCACTGGATCGCGGGTGGAAGTCGAGGGCCATGCATCGACCGAGAAGGTCGGTTTCGATCGGACTCTGGTCGTGAAATCACGTCCTGCCGCTGGAGGCCGGTTCGCCGCGACCACCCGTATTCAGGGCATTGCCAGCGGGGAGTGGGAGGTGAGTGCGCGACGCATCGACGGGGGCGCAGACAGTAGCGAACGGCAGCAGAACTCTGTGCTCACCGCGCGCACTGCGCTACTGACATACGGTCCCGCTGTGCGGGTGTGGAGTTGGCCGGCGTTGGTAGCCGCGGGAGCGGTGGTTGCATTGATTGTTCAGGGATTCCTGCTCTCACGCATGGATGCCAATGTTGCTGCTGCTGTTGCAATTTCAGCTCTGAGTTGCATTCTGGGATATATCGGTGCCAAGGTTTGGTACTTGATCTTGCACCGTCGACCGATATCTACTTTCATCCGCGCAGGAGCGTGCATACAAGGTTTTCTTCTCGTTGCGCTGGGCACCTTGGTCATCGGCGGAGCACTCGGGGGTATGGACGTCGGCGCAGTCCTGGATGCAACCACCCCGGGATTGTTTCTCGGCATGGCGATCGGTCGTCCGGGATGCTTCTTGGCGGGCTGCTGTTCGGGGCGTCCGACTCGATCTCGGTGGGGTCTGTTTTCGTCCGATCGCACCCTGGCGACGAGGAGGATTCCCGTTCAGCTCTACGAGGCCGCTGCAGCCCTGTTGATCGCAGGAGTTGCGCTCGCAGTGGTGCTTCAGGTCGACCTTCCCGTCGGAGGGCTGGTCTTCCTGGGGAGTATTGCCGCATACACATTGGTCCGGCAGGGCCTGTTTCTC
Source organism: Rhodococcus sp. 06-1460-1B (assembly GCF_002258475.1). Classification (NCBI taxonomy): domain Bacteria; kingdom Bacillati; phylum Actinomycetota; class Actinomycetes; order Mycobacteriales; family Nocardiaceae; genus Rhodococcus; species Rhodococcus sp. 06-1460-1B. The sequence continues at coordinate 27,815 of NZ_NOYS01000004.1, read as the reverse complement.
TTCCGGGTGGACGCGCACACTCGTCGAGGCCGACTCACTGTCTCGCTCATCTGCTGCGCGGTCCTCATCGGCGTCCTCGCAGCGTCGCAGGTGCTCTCGTGATCACCGAACGTATTTTTATGCGTGTGCCTTTCGATGATCACCTCGATGCGATGGCACCGCATTCGGTGTCCCGATCGACGCTCCGTAGTCCGGCATCGATACTGACTGTCCTCGTCCTTGCACTCGCTGGATGTACCGGCGGCGAGGTCTCTGAGCCCACCGCGTCAATGCCCGTTGCTACACGGGCGGAACTGCTCGATCCCGCTGACTTCGCCGCCGCAATCGCCGATCCCGCCCGAGTCACGATCAACGTCCATACCCCCGACGAGGGCCAGCTCCCGGGAACCGACTCGAGCCTTCCCTTCGACCAGATCCGACAACAGGCCGCGACGTTGCCGCCCGACCGGACCACGCCGCTGGCGATCTACTGCCGTACCGGGACAATGAGCGCCACCGCGGCGAAAGACCTGGCCGCTCTCGGCTATACCGATGTCGTCGAACTACAAGGCGGCATGCTCGCGTGGCGACACACCGGACGAACCATCGGAGAATGATCACGCACGTTCCGCACCACCGCCCCCGAAGGTCGAGCACCAGAACCGATCCGGAAATCGAATGCCGAGATCGTCTTGGTCAGGGTTTACCAGGTCGGGACCGGACACTTCGCCGATGGTCCCGCTACTGCCGGGAAGTGAACCTATCGGTTTGCCAGCGGGCGCAAACGACGTCGAACGGGCCCCGGCCTGTACCGGCGAATCAGAACCTCGCCCGCTGTCACCCTCAGTGCTACCAGCGCAGGCGTGCCCTCGCCCCAGGTTGCCTTCTCCTCGGCGGTGGTTCGGCTCCGTCGGCCGACTCGCTCACGATCGACAACGTATGGACGTGCTGGCAGCGCGCGATGTCAGGCGAAGAACGAGACGGCCGGTCGTCGGAAGACGCGGGCGGCCCCTACACCGAGGCGTACGAGCGTGAGCGACGCCGTCGAGGTCGGGGCTGGGTGGCACTGATAGCGGGTGTCGTGATCGGGTCGACCCACGTCATCTCGGGCAGCTTCGGGTCACTTCCGAACGCCGAGCGGCAGGATCTCGCGGTAGGCCATCCGATGGCGATGGTCCTCGCCGCTCGTCGTTTCACGACGATCGCTTCCCACCCCGGGCAGCAGAGGGTGAGTACGGCGGGCCAGCGAACGTGATCGACAGGGTCGCGGTTCGTCTCATCCCACGGCGCAGGATGCCAACGTCATGGCCCCCAGCAGAGTCAGTACCGGTAACGCGGGCAGGGCGACGGCGGTGCACGCGGCGAACGCGCGCGCCCACCGGAAGGGAGCATGCGGGATCACTCGGTCCACGGCGAGACGATCGAGCCGCACAGCGGTGGTGTCCGAGACCATCCCGAGTGCAGGCAGAGGGACCGGGTGCGGGTGCAGCGAAGTCAGGGCGCGTCGCACAGGGTGTCGTCCGTGTGAGCGTGCTGCCCGAGCGTCGGCGTCGAGTTCGACGAGAGCGCGCACGAGCGAAGGTGACGCTCGCATGATCGGTAGCCACGGAAACGCATAGGCCACCGACTCGGCAATGCCTACGAGCAGGTGATGCCGGCCATCGATGTGCGCATGTTCGTGTGCGAGGACCGCCTCGACTTCAGCAGGCGTCAACTGCGTACGCAGCCCCTCGCTGGCCACGACCATCGCCGGTCGTCCCGCGACGCTGTACGCGAGAGGACTGTCCAACGGAAGCCACAAGGTCGACGCGGGTTGATTCGAACCGGAAAACCCGACGCCTCCAGCGATGATGCGCAGCAGATCGATGTGCCGCTCGTACACTCGCCGTCGCTCACACACTGCGCGCCTCAGGTGGACGATCCAGCGGACTGCGCCGCAGCCCAACATCGCAATCCCGACAACCCCGACGATGGCCTCGACGCGGGCAGGTATGTCGCCCTGAAGGGCGAGCCAGCATTGGTGTGCGATGTCGACCGGGGTCGTCACGCCCCCATGACTGGGGATCGCACTGAGCACGACCGGTACCGCAATGCTGACCAAGGTGCCCACAACGAGCGCCGACCACGTCAAGAGCGTGACGTGCGCATCGATACCTCTGTCGATCATCGACCTCATCAGCAATGGCGCGGCAGCCGCAACCAACAGCCCACCGAGGGCCCACAGGAGTACGGCAGTCACCTCTGACGCTCTTTCAGACCGCGGGTGAGCACCTTCGATTCGTCATCGGAAGCGCCGCGGGCGAAGTGCAGCAGCACGCTCGTCGGGTCGCCGGTCGATTCGAGAAGTATTCGCAAGGCGTCGGAGGCGGCTTCTTCCCTGCTTCGGGTGGCTTCGTACCAATATGCCCGTCCGTTGCGTTGTCGGTGTACCCAGCCTTTACGGTGCAAATTGTCGAGCACCGTCTGAATCGTGGTGTACGCCGGTTCTCGACCGTCCTCGAGTTGATCGATGACATCACGAACCCGGACTGCGGCGCTGGTATTCCACACCACGTCCATCACCAGAGCTTCGAGCTCTCCCAAACCCTGCATGAGTGCCTCCTAGGCGCGTGTTCACTCTATCCCGTCGAACGAGCCAGCTACGTGATCCTTCGGTAGCGAGCACCCTGGTCCGAGAGGTTTGCATGCCTCGAATACGAATGCGGCCGTAGGCTCACGCCAGGTAGGACACCGATGTCATCATTCCCGCTTCCCCGTGATAGAGGTTGTGGCAGTGCAGAAGCCACTGGCCGGGATTGTCGGTGTCGAAGTCGACTTCGACAGTTTGGTTCGGCAAGACCAGCGAGGTGTCCTTCCGGGGGCCTGATCCGGCACCGTTGACAACCTCGAAGGTGTGTCCGTGCAGATGCATGGGATGAAACATCGTGGTGGCGTTGACGAAGCGAAGTCGTACTCTTTCGCCTTCGCGAACGTCGAGGGGGGTGTGCTGCTCGTACGTCTCACCGTTGAGCGTCCAGGTGTACCCGCCCATCTCCATCCCGAGAGCGATGTCGTACGTGCGATCCGGCTCGCGTGCGGACAAGCGGACCGTATCGAGCGACCTCAGTCGATCAGCCATCACCGGGGCTGCAGAGAGTTCGGCAGGCCGGACTGAGGACTGCGGCGCGGCGCCTGGCCCGGTACGCAACACAGCGAACCCGCTCCCGTCCTTACCTTCCGCGGCGGCGACAATCGGAAACGCCCCGTCCTGCAAGGTGATGATTGCGTCGTAACGCTCTCCCATCCCTATCAACAAGCATTGCGCCTGCTCGGGCTGAACCGGAAATCCGTCGCTGTGAGTAACAGTGAGAGGATGCCCCCCCACTGCGAAACGGAAGGCCGTGTCGGCAGCTGCGTTGATGATGCGCAGGCGCAGCCGCTGGCCCGGCCGTCCGCCGAGCACGATGGGATCGGCCCCGATCTTGCCGTTGATCAGGTAGTACGGGTAGCTCACGTCGCCGGTGTCGCCACCGAGAGGCGACTGGGCGGTGGGCGCGCTCATCGACATGCCGCCCATCGACATGCCCTCGCTGCGCAGCCGTTCGAGTTCTCGATCGGGGTCGCCGGCTACCCCGTCGAGCCAGTCGTCCAGGACCAGGACGGCTTCGAGGTCGTAGTCCGAGCCGTCGGCGGGGTCCTCGACGATCAGCGGTGCATACAGTCCTCTGTCGAGTTGGGTACCGACGTGAGGGTGAAAGAAGTACGTGCCCGCGTCGGGCACGGTGAAGTCGTAGCCGAACGAGTCACCGGAAGCCACAGCCGGCTGAGTCAGGCCCGGCACTCCGTCCATGTCGTTGCGCAAGGCGATTCCGTGCCAATGGATCGTCGTCTCCTGCTCGAGGCGGTTGTCGAGCTGTGCGCGCAACACATCACCTCGGCTCAGGCGAATCTCGGCACCGGGGAGTCTGTCGCCGAAAGTCCAGGTCTGTACCTGCACTCCGCCGAGGTCGATCGTGCTGGGCTGAGCACTCAAGGAAATATCGACTTGTCTGCCGGTAGCCGAGCGGCGCGCGTCCTCGGCCTGTCCCACCACATCGGAGTCCGGTCCGACGACTGCTGTTGCGGACGAGCCATTGCCGCATGCCCCCAACACGACGGCACTCGTTCCGGCCGCGCTCAGCGCGAGAAAGTTGCGGCGCGTGAGCGAGAACGCACCTGCCCGCTGCCCGGTCATACACATCTCCCAATTCTGTAGAAGTCCGTCCGCCGGCGGGCGTTCGATCCTCGCCGCGTTGCTGGTGCTGGTGCTCGTGCTCGTGCTCTTGCTGAGATCAGCGCACAAGCGCTGTTACCGCCTCCCGCACCTGACTCGGGTCGTAGAACACCGGCGTCGAGGTGATGCGCTCGATCGTTCCATCGCTCTGGACCAAGAAACTCAGGGGCAGGACAGGGGGCGCGTCAAGTGTCTGCAACGCCGCGTCGGCCTGATCGAACGAGGGATAGTGCACTCCCAGCTCGGTGAGCAGGCTCAATGCCGCATCGGCATCGTCTTGGACGTTGAGACCGACGACCCGAACCGCATCCGGTTCTGCGGCGTACTGGGCCAGAACCGGAATCTCCTGTCTACACGGACCGCACCACGACGCCCAGACATTGAGCAATGTGGGTTGCCCAGCCAGGGAGGTCCCCAGATCGGATAAGTCCGACGTTCCCAAGCATCGTGCGGACGTACCGACGAGCTCGCCAGTTACGGGGGACGGAACCGGCGACGAGGTCGGGCACGGCTCGAGGGCAGCACGGGTAGCGATCACTGCCGACGGGAGATCCTCGTCCTCGACGTGAGGTGCCGATCCTGCGGACCCCACCGACTGGGTCGAGGGATCTCGAGACCACAATGCCAGCGCTCCAACAACTGTCACGATGACGATGATCGCAAGTAGGGACCAGCGTGTCGTCACCCGCTGCACCCTGCACCTCTGTCTCGTTCACCTCGACGATGTCTTCCGGTCTGTCAGCGTCATACTACACGATCTACTATCTTCGATAGTAGCAACGTGGATCCTGCACGCCGTCAACGCTTTCGCGGCCCCCTTCACCCTCGGGCCTCACAGTGCCAGCACACAGCTCTCCGGCCGTTCGCCGAAGACGACCGCCCCCATCGAGGCGCACGATGAAGGCCGTCCAGCGACGCCGAGTCCTTCTGGCGCAGAAGATATTACGTACATGAACCCCGGCTCCCGAGAAACAACCCGACGATCGAAATGGGTCGCAGGGTGCGAATGTTACCGATGTAATTCACTGTGACTGATGGTGCTTGTGCGGAAAGAGTGTAATAGTGATGCGGCGTGTCGCCTTGACTCGAAGGCGACCTGAATTACTGCCAGGTATGCAGTTGCCGTCCAGGAGGACCACCGACATGAGACCTCTACCCTCGTCCTCGTACATGGCGCACCGAACTCGGTGGGGTACTCGCATCCTCGTCGGTACCGCGTTCGTGGGAGGCATCCTCGCGCTGGCACCCACGGCGTCTGCAGCCCCGGACGCCGATCCGGCTGCGCCGCCGCCTGCCTTCCCCGCGCAGGCCCAATCGGACCCGCACGTCCAACAGGAGGTCCTCGATCTCGTCGTCGGCGCACTACGCGAGATTCGCGCCAACGGTGCTCTCGACGACCTGGCCGGCCCACAGAGCCGCATCGTCTCCTGCCTCGTGGGCACGATCGGAGCCACCGATACAGCTGACGGACCAACGGGAGCCCTTTCGCGACTGATCCCCTGTCTCGCGCCGATCGACGACATCGACCCCACAGTTCTCCCCCGACTGGTGTCGTCGATGGACGTCGCCACACTTGCATCCACACTCGCGGCCGCCGAGACTCCCCACGATCCGGCCACCCCGCACACCTCGTCGCGCGCACATGCGGCGGTCCCACCCGGCAGGTCGAACGCCGAGCCCTCGACCGAACAACCGACCGCCCAAGGCACCCAGGACACTCAGGACCCCGAGTCGGCCGCCGAGTCGGCCGACTCGGCGACGCCCGAACTGCCCGCGCTCGAACCCGACGCCACTGTGCCTGAAACGTCGGCACCCGGCACGTCATCTGAAACAACGACACCCGAAACCACGACACCCGAGGCGGGCGATCATTCGTCGGCCGCCCCGCAATCCCCTACCGGCACAACAGGGTCGAGCAACGGAAAGTATCGTGCGCCGACAACAGGAACGTTGACCTCGACCTTCGGCGACGGCCGCGCCCATCAAGGAATCGACATCGCCAACTCCACCGGTACACCGATCGTCGCCGTTGCGGACGGCGAGGTGATCAGCGCGGGACCGGCCCAGGGCTTCGGACTCTGGGTGCGTATACGCCACGATGACGGCACCGTAACGACCTACGGGCACAACAACGACAACCTCGTGACCGTAGGTCAACGCGTCACTGCTGGTGAAGAAATTGCGACGGTAGGAAACCGGGGTATCTCCACCGGTCCACATCTGCACTTCGAGGTCGACACACCCGCCGGCAACAAGGTCGACCCCAGACCCTGGCTCGCGGAACGCGGAGCCACCATCACCGGTTCGGATCGTGACTCGTAGCCGAGCCTCGACCGCACGGCCCGCCGATGGGAACGAATTCCGCACTGTTGCACTGACTTCGGATGCGTCTCTGCGGTCTCGTTTTCACCATCAGACCTGAACCCTCGGTGCCTCGACATGTTCAGCGGGAGCGCAGTACGATCGCCCGCATTCCGGTAAGTTCGCCGTACCTACTGCGAGTCCGAGAGGTGAAACGGGGGCCTACGACCGAACAGCCGCGTCGGACAGCGCGACACCCCGAGAGGCGAGCCACTCCTGAGGATCGACCTTGCTCCCCGCCGCGTCGACGACCTCGAAATGCAGGTGAGGCCCGGTCGATTGGCCACGATTGCCGACGGTGGCGATCTGCTCACCGGCTTGTACTCGTTGCCCCACTGTCACCAAGGTTTGATCGATGTGCCCGTAGACCGTTGTCGTTCCATCGTCATGTTGAAGACGTACCCAGAGGCCGAATCCGTCTGCAGGACCGGAGTCGAGCACGGTAGCGTCGGCTGCCGCGTAGACGGGAGTTCCGATAGCGTTGGCGATGTCGAGCCCGGTGTGCGTAGTCCCCCATCGTGGACCGAAATCCGAGGTCAGGGTCCCGGCGACCGGACGAACGACGAGTGGTCGCAGCGCCGCTGCATCACGCGCAGCGCTCTCCTCTGCCCTTCGTTGCCCCTTCGCCAACTGCTCGATCGCATCGTTGATATTGGAGATCTCCGGTATGGCGAGGATCTGAGGCAAGTATTCGGCCACCGGGTCCTGCATCGGTGTCGCTTCGTGCACGGGGACTGCCTGCGCCTGTGCGGGACTCGCATATTGGGCACCCGCCGTGACCAGAGCGCCCGCTGCCACCGCAATACCGACAGCGACACTGCCGCGGCGCTCGGTGGCGCGCGCCCGAGCGCGATGCCGCCCTCTCGGCGTCACCGCCACTCCCTGCACGTCACAGTCCATCAACTGTCGACGTCGGTCGGTCATGCGGGTCATACGGTGTTGTGCCACAGCAGAGTCCTCGGTAATCGAATGGAGCGAGGCGTAATCATCGACGTGCGCACCTCACTGATGTATCGAACGGATCACGACGCGATAACGACGCGATAACGAAAAGATACACGACGAGTGGGGTAATTACTATCATGGTTAGTAGTTCGATGTCCCCCGCAGTGGTTTCGTGCCTCACAGCGCGATAGCACCGGACGTCGACGGTCGGAGACCATCGGCCGGCGAACGCTGCCTTCTCCATGCGAGAGCACACCCCACGACAGCAAGAACGACCGCGGCGTACTCCGGAAGCGGTCCCAGCTTTGTCGCCCACGTCGATCTCGTTTCCAGGGCAACATCAGCGACCAACGTCTGCGCAGTGAACAAGCCCGAACGATCTGCGACCTTCCCCTGTGGGTCGATGACGGCACTGACCCCACTGGTCGCCGCAACGAGAACAGTCCTGTTGTGCTCGACCGCCCGCAGCCGCGACATCGCCAACTGCTGGTAGGTCATGTCGGTGCGCCCGAACGTCGCATTGTTGGTGGGGACCGTGATCAGCTGCGCCCCCGCACGCACGGACTCAGTGACCAGGTCATCGAACGCGACCTCGTAACACGTGGCGACGGCCGTCGGAATTCCGGCGATATCGACGACACCGTCGCCCGACCCGGGAACGAAGTTACCGGCCTGCGAGGCGTACGAGGACAACGCCGTCATCACAGATCGCATCGGGAGATACTCTCCGAAAGGAACAAGTTTGCGTTTGTCGTGTCGCTCCCCCGGTCCGAGTACCGGATCCCACACGATCGAGGTATTCGTCGAGGTGCCGTCGTCGTTGCCAAGGACCGCACCGACCAGAATCGGCACCCCGACCGACCGCGCTGCAGCGTCGATCCCGGCAGTGGCGTCGGCATTGCGCAGCGGATCGATATCGGATGCATTCTCCGGCCAGATCACCAGGTCGGGAGCGGGCACACTGCCGACGGTGATGTCGTCCCCGAGTTGCCTTGTTCGCTCGATGTGATTGTCGAGAACTGCTCGACGTTGCGAGTTGAAGTCCAGACCCAACCGCGGAACGTTGCCTTGCACAACGGCGACCGTCGCACGCGCTGCGCCTGCGTCGCCAGCGGGAGTGAGCGCGAAAGCCAGAGCTGGCACGATCACTACAGTGGCCACCGATCCGACTGCGAATCGCGACGTCGGCGAGCGTACCTGGCGGACCACACTTGCCAGTGCCGCGCCGATCACTGCGACTGCGAAAGATACACCGGGCGCACCGGCGAACGCGGCAAGCGAGAGCAGAGGGCCGTCTGCTTGGGCGAAAGCTAATCTCCCCCACGGAAATCCCCCGAACGGAATCCGTGCGCGCAGACCTTCGGTGGCGGTCCAGATCGCGGCGATCCACAGCGCTTCGAAGCGCAACCCGGACACTGCGGCCGCTGCAGCGCAGAACAGTGCCACTGCTATCGCTTGGATCGCCGCGAGCGCCAGCCACGGCGGGGCGCCGACGTAGACGCCCACCCAGGGCAGAAGGGGCAGAAAGAACGCAAGCCCCGACAGATACCCATAGAAGAATGCCGCCCGGATAGAACGGCCGCGGATGACGAGAACAAGAACCCCGATACCCAGCGGCGCGAGGAACCACAGCGACCGAGGTGGAAAGCCCGCGTACAACAGCACACCAGCAGATACCGCGGACGATGACCTGCCTGCTATCGCGGTGAACGCACGACGTCGGGTTCGTCGGTGACGGTTCATTGTTGTTGCGCTGGACTCGATATCGAGCATGCCTGCATGGCTCTTTTCTCATGTACGGCATAGCGCCACCTGACCACCCTCGGTTGCTACTATGCACGATAGTAGTAACAGCGGTGAGCCCGGACCGGCTCCCCCGCCGACACCGCGCCTCTGCGACGTCGATGCATACCCCGGGATATCGACCGCGCACCTTCGCTGTGCCCTTTCTTCTTCGCGGTGCCCTTCGTGGCCGGGCATCGACCGGTGCACGGACCACCCTCGGCTCGCACAAGATGCGTGCTGGACCCCGGGATGGAGACTGGCTTCTACCGCGCCGCAGCACGCCGACATATGCGGGTGCATCTGCTCTGGCGGCCATCATGATCACCGCCCCGATCGTCCTGGCCGTGTTCGACGTGACCAGAAACATGTGGTGCCTGCGGGCGGGCGGTGTGACCGCCCGATTCGGCGGCGGCACATCAGGGGCACCCTGAATGGGTTTGGGCCAACCCAGTTTCCGGCTGCTACCGTCGAGGCGTTGTGAGAATCTCTGTGCTGGGCCCGCCGCGCCTGCGGACGGTTATCGCAGTCGCCGCTGTCCTGTATTTGTTGGCTCACACCATCGCTCAATGCGGCATCGCCTGGGAACAGGACCATCACAGCGACGGCGTACACATCGTTTCGTCCTCGTCTCAGGCCGCCGCGGAACTCTCCCCGAACCACGCGCACATCGACGTCGGATCGCCCCACATGGCGCACGATACGAACACCGTCATCGCAATGCCCCGATCCGACAACCCGCCCCGCCCATCGACCATCGCCGCGGTCGCCGCGATGGCCTTCGATGTGGTGTTGGTGGCGATGTCTGCCCCGCGCATTTCGCGAGCCCCACCGGATCTACCCATTCCGATCCGGCACGGCCGAACCGTCTTGAACGAACTCTGTATCAACAGGTGCTGATCAGCAGCCCGCGGGCCATCCGAGGACTCCTCTTCTCATGGCCCAGTTCGTGCTGCCCATCACTCACTTACTGCGCCCTCGCAGGTCACATACAGGGATTACTCATGAACAGTGCTGTTCGCTCCACACTCGTGCCACCGTCCTCCGCCGGCCACATGTTGGCGACCGCCAAGAACTGCCCGGAACCGAGCACGATGGTCGGCAACACTCCTGTTCTGTGGATCGGTGAACCGTTCGCGGACTCCGGCCGCGGTTTCTGGGCGAAACTCGAAGGCAGCAATCCCGGCGGGATGAAAGACCGCCCCGCGCTGCACATGGTCGAGAAAGCAAAGGCCCGCGGCGACCTCGCTCCCGGTTCGATGATCATCGAATCCACCAGCGGCACCCTCGGCCTGGGTTTGGCCCTGGCCGGGATCACCCATCACCACCCCGTCACCCTCGTCACCGACCCGGGACTGGAACCGATCGTGCACCGGATGCTCGCCGCGTACGGTGCCCGCGTCGAACTGGTCACCACACCGCACCCCGACGGCGGCTGGCAGCAGGCCCGGCGTGAGAAGGTCCGTGAGCTCCTCGATACACATCCAGGGTCGTGGTGCCCGGATCAGTACACCAACCCGGACAATGTCGAGGCGTACGAGTCGCTCGCTCACGAACTCATCGCCCAGCTCGGACGCGTCGACACCTTGGTTTGCTCGGTGGGCACCGGAGGGCACTCCGCCGGGGTGGCCCGGGTGCTCCGGCAGTTCTGCCCCGACCTGAAACTGGTCGGTGTCGACACCATCGGATCGACGATCTTCGGGCAACCCGCCAGCACTCGGCTCATGCGCGGGTTGGGTTCGAGCATCTATCCCGACAACATCGACTATCCCGCCTTCGACGAGGTGCACTGGGTGGCCCCGCACGAAGCGGTGTGGTCGTGCCGCACCCTGGCGGCGACGCACCACGCCAGCGGCGGCTGGAGCGTCGGGGCCGTCGCCCTCGCGGCCGGCTGGATCGCTCGCACCAGCCCGCCGGAGACCCGGGTCGCGGCCGTCTTCCCCGACGGACCGCAGCGCTACTTCGACACCATCTACAACGACGACTACTGCACCGAGCACGGCCTGCTCGACGTTGACCCGCCGACCGAGCCGACGACCATCGCCCACCCCACCGATGAGACTGTGACGTCGTGGACGCGGTGCGCCACCGTCGTCGATCCCACCGTCGTCGATCCCACCGAGAGCGTTCGATGAAAACTTTTCTGACCAAGTTCCGTAGCTTCGACCGGCCCAGCCAGGTGTTGATGGTCAACCAGTTCTCCATCAACGTCGGTTTCTACATGCTGATGCCGTACCTGGCCGGGTATCTGGCCGGTTCCCTGGGCCTGGCGGCGTGGGCGGTCGGGCTGGTGCTGGGGATGCGGAACTTCTCCCAGCAAGGGATGTTCCTGCTCGGCGGCACCCTCGCCGACCGCCTCGGATACAAACCCCTGATCGTCGCCGGCTGCCTGCTGCGAGTTGCCGGTTTCGTACTGCTCGCGGCCGTGGAATCGCTGCCGGCGATCCTGCTCGCCTCGGCCGCGACCGGGTTCGCCGGTGCGCTGTTCAACCCGGCCGTGCGGGCGTATCTGGCCGCCGACGCAGGGCCACGGCGGGTCGAGGCGTTCGCGGTGTTCAACGTGTTCTATCAGGCCGGGATTCTGCTGGGCCCGTTGATCGGTCTCGCTCTGACCACCCTCGACTTCCGAGTCACCTCACTGGCAGCGGCCGCGATTTTTGCTGTTCTGACGATCGTGCAGATTTGGACGCTCCCCGCGCACCGGGCCGAGACGACCGGGGCCACGACATCGGTACTCGAGGACTGGCGGGTGGTGATGGCCAACCGACCCTTCGTGCTGTTCGCGCTGGCGATGATCGGATCCTACGTGCTTTCGTTCCAGATCTATCTTGCGCTGCCGCTGCAGGCTGCGGTGGTAGTCGGTAACGGCAGGTCCGACACCGCTCTGGTGACCTCGTTGTTCGTGGTCTCCGGCGTGGTCGCGATCGCCGGGCAGTTCCGGATCACGTCCTGGTTGTCCCGCAGGTGGGGTTCGGGGCGAAGCGTGGTGGTCGGTATGGCAATCATGGCGCTGGCGTTCCTCCCGCTGATCGTGCTGCCGAGCCCGGCCGCGCTGGGCGGGTGGGCCGCCGCCGGTGCCCTGGTGTTCACCGCTGCACTGTTGGCGGTCGGCACCGCCGCGGTGTTTCCGTTCGAGATGGACACGGTGGTGACCCTGTCGGGCGGGAAGCTGGTGGCCACCCATTACGGGTTCTACAACACCATCGTCGGGGTCGGCATCCTGCTCGGCAACCTGGGTACAGGAGCCGTCTTCGGGCTTCTCAGCGACGCGCATCTGGGTGCACTGATCTGGGCGATACTGACCCTGGTCGGGGCGGCATCTGTGGCCGCTCTCTATGCGCTCGATCGATCCGACCGGCTCACCCCACCCCCCACCGAGACCACGGTGACCGAAAGCGGCGAGGTACCGGCCACCGGCTAGCGGCAGTGCACGCCGAGAAGTGGCCTGCATTGCCCACACCCGAGACCTCGACGATGGTTGCCGAACAGAGGGTGTGACGCGGCACCGTTCACGACTATCCACCGACCGGTGGCCCGCATTCACACGAATGCGGGCCACCCACGCCTCAGGCGGGGGTGTTGCGGTGACGTTGGAGGCGACGGACGACGGGGTAACCCGTGACCACCCCGAGGACGATACCGATTTGCATGAGCATCCAGAACGCAGCGTCGGTGGCCGGTGGCATGGTCTCGGTGTAGTACAGCAGCAGCATCCAGCCACCCATCCCGAGGTCGAACGCCAGTACGGTCAGTGCAGCGACGCCGAGCGCAGCCACGACAGAACGCCGAATGGATTGCCTGCGTACCGACTACCGGTGTGATGGCCGAACGCTCGTATACGAAGAGCATGATCGTGGCCAGTATGGCGATGACGATGATCATCACCCAAAGAACACTCTGTCCGCACGAGATTCGACGTCGGCAAGGACGGAAGCGACATCATCGAGAAGATTGTGGGCATCTCTGCGCGCGCGTAATCCGCGTTCGTAGTAGCCGGAGTCGAGGACGCCCGCCGATGCAGGCTCTGGTGCGACGTTCGATTCTGGGTGCCGCTCCCGCATCCGAGGGCGGTGTTCCGGTCAGTGCCCAGGGTCATGCCGTAGCACCGGTGCGGCACATCTCGTTGCATACCGTAGGGGGGTATGGTAAATCTGTAAGTGGGTCGCGACGACCTCGATCACATTCCGAATCGAAGAAAGAAGGGCATCGATGAACACCACCGTCACCGTCACCGGAATGACCTGCGGGCACTGCGTCTCCTCGGTCCGAGAGGAGATCAGCGGCATCCCCGGTGTGACCGCCGTGAATGTCGACCTCGCGAGCGGCCGAGTCGATATCGACTCGGACACCCCGATCGAGCAGACGGCCATCGCCCACGCAGTCGACGAGGCCGGCTACCAGCTCGCCTCCTGATCGACACCAGACCCGGACAGGAGATTCGCACGATGAACGCATCATCGAAGTTCGTCGGATTCACCATCGCCCTAGCCGCGGTCTTCGGGCTCGCCTTCGGAGCCGGGGACGCCTTCGGCCCCGAAGGTGCCGCACCACCCGACACACACGACACCTCGACTCACGACGCCGCCGCGGTGTCCACTGCGGGCGGGCCCGTCGCCAATCAGAGACCTGGAGGATTGATGGTCACCGACAGCAGATACGCCGCGGTGCCCGCCGCCTCGGAGCCGATGCCCGCCGGGCACGGACACTGACACACCACCACACCCCGAGAGGAGCGACGATGAATCCCGTCACGCACCACCCCACCGCCGACGGCCGGGTCGAACTCGACATCAGTGGTATGACCTGCGCCTCCTGCGCGAACCGGATCGAGAAAAAGCTCAACAAGCTCGACGGTGTCACCGCGACGGTGAACTACGCCACCGAAAAAGCACGCGTCGACTACGTCGGTGATGTCTCGACCGAGGATCTCGTGGGCACCGTCGAGCAGGCCGGCTACACCGCCACGGTCCCCGCGCCCGCCGCCTCCTCCACCGACCCCGACGCGGCCGGGCCAGCCGAGATCGACCCCACCGCCTCGCTGCGCCAACGCCTGCTCATATCGCTGGTGCTCAGCGTGCCGGTGATCGCGATGGCCATGGTTCCGGTACTGCAGTTCACCAACTGGCAGTGGCTTTCCCTGACCCTCGCCGCACCCGTGGTGGTGTGGGGGGCATGGCCGTTCCACAAGGCCGCCTTCACCAATCTGCGGCACGCCACCTCAACGATGGACACCCTGATCTCGATGGGCACCATCGCAGCACTGGGGTGGTCGTTGTATGCCCTGTTCTGGGGCACCGCCGGAACGGCCGGCATGACACACCCGTTCGAGCTGACCATCTCCCGCTCCGACGGGGCCGGCAACATCTACCTCGAGGCCGCAGCCGGAGTCACCACCTTCATCCTCGCCGGCCGCTACTTCGAAGCACGCTCCAAGCGACGCGCCGGTGCCGCCCTGCGTGCCCTGCTCGAGCTCGGTGCCAAGGAAGTCTCCGTCCTGCGCGAGGGTGTCGAACAGCGCATCCCCACCGATCAACTCATCGTCGGTGACGAGTTCGTCGTCCGCCCCGGGGAGAAGATCGCCACCGACGGCGTGGTCGCCGACGGCTCTTCCGCGGTCGACAATTCGATGTTGACCGGCGAATCCGTGCCCGTCGAGGTAGGACCCGATGATCTGGTCGTCGGCGCGACGGTCAACGTCGGTGGCCGAATCGTGGTCCGGGCGACCCGCATCGGCTCGGACACCCAGCTCGCACAGATGGCGAAACTCGTCGAAGACGCTCAGACCGGTAAAGCCCAAGCTCAGCGTCTGGCCGACAAGATCTCCGGAGTCTTCGTCCCGATCGTGATCGCCCTTGCCGCGGCGACACTCGGCTTCTGGATCGGCACCGGCGGTGGGATCGCGGCCGCGTTCACCGCAGCCGTCGCCGTCCTGATCATCGCCTGCCCGTGTGCCCTCGGCCTGGCCACCCCGACCGCGCTGATGGTCGGCACCGGCCGCGGCGCTCAGCTCGGCATCCTGATCAAGGGTCCCGAAGTGCTCGAATCGACCCGCCGTGTCGACACCGTGGTACTCGACAAGACCGGCACCGTCACCACCGGCAAGATGACTCTGCTCGACGTGATCACCGCCGACGGCGAGGACACCGCGCAGGTGCTGCGCCTGGCCGGTGCACTCGAAGATTCGTCCGAGCACCCCATCGCCCAGGCCATCGCCAAAGGTGCCCGCGAGAAGGTCGGAGCCCTGCCACCGGTGGAGCAGTTTATAAATATCGAAGGCCTCGGGGTGCAGGGCATAGTCGACGACCACGCAATGATCGTCGGACGGGCCCGCCTCCTCGCCGACCGGGCGCAGCAGCTGCCGGACGAACTCGAAAGTGCGATGCGTGCAGCCGAATCCGAGGGCAAGACCGCCGTCGCAGTCGGTTGGGACGGTCGGGCTCGCGGAGTACTGGTCGTCGCCGACGCGGTCAAACCCACCTCCGCCGAGGCGATCGAGCAGCTGCGGGGCCTGGGTTTGACGCCGATCATGCTCACCGGCGACAACGCAGCCGCCGCGCGTGCCATCGCCGACCAGGTCGGCATCCACGAAGTGATCGCGGAGGTGCTGCCCGCAGACAAGGTGGACGTCGTCAAAAGGCTGCAGGAGCAGGGCAAGGTAGTGGCGATGGTCGGCGACGGCGTGAACGACGCCGCCGCGTTGGCGCAGGCCGACCTCGGTCTGGCGATGGGCACCGGTACCGACGTTGCGATCGAAGCCAGCGATCTGACGTTGGTGCGCGGTGATCTGCGCGCAGCAGCGGATGCTATCCGCCTGTCCCGCCGAACGTTGGGCACCATCAAGGGCAACTTGTTCTGGGCGTTCGCCTACAACGTGGCCGCCCTCCCCTTGGCTGCGGCCGGGCTGCTCAATCCGATGCTGGCCGGTGCAGCGATGGCGTTCTCGTCGGTGTTCGTGGTCAGCAACAGCTTGCGGTTGCGCCGGTTCAAGTCCCTCACCGGATAACCGCGCGGGTAGAACAAGCACCCAAAAGGCTGGGGTGGGCGTGGCATGCAGGCGCGCCACCCCACCCCACCGCTACAACCCCGATGCAGCCTACGAAAGGAGAGGGCCATGTCCTTCGTGACAACGACCTTGGTGCAGATCACCCGGCACCCGGCGACCCGAGCGGTGGCCCGCTGCGCGGTGATGTGCGCTGCGGCGGCGGCCCAGCGACGACTCGACGGACCGACCCTCTCGCGCCATACCCCGGGCGGGCATAATCGAGGATGCTCGGCATGACACTCGGATTCCAGGAGGACACCATGGCCACTCCCGCGGCCGCGCAGGCACCCGCCGAGACCGACGGCCATGATCACGCCGCGCACGGCTACATCACCGAAAAGGACGCCTACCTCAAACGCCTCAAGCGCATCGAAGGCCAGGCCCGAGGACTGCAGCGCATGGTCGAGGAAGACAAGTACTGCATCGACATCCTCACCCAGGTCTCGGCGATGACCAAAGCCTTGCAGGCGGTGGCCATGGGCCTGCTCGAAGCTCACATCAGCCACTGCGTGGTCGACGCCGCCATCGCCGGCGGTCCCCAAGCCGACGCGAAGATCAAAGAGGCCACCGACGCGATCTCACGGCTCGTCCGCTCCTGAGCACCGGCAGTGCGAAGCCATTCCTCGCCGTCCACTCCCGCGTGCTTGTCGGAAACCTCGGCGAGGCGGCGCAGGCAGAGACCGTCATGACCGAAACCGTATCGGCGATTCTGCGCGATCGCCGAGTCCTCGCCACCGTGGCAGCGCTGGCAATACTGGCAGTGGCTGCCGCCCTCGTACCCCGCCCGTCGATCATTGTGGTGCGCGAGTGGGCGGAGTCGATGGGCCCGTCGTTCGTGGTGGTGTTCTTTCTGACCCAGGCGGTGTTGACGATTGCCCCGGTACCGCGCACGGTGTTCACCCTCAGCGCCGGACTGTTGTTCGGTCCCGCCACCGGGGTCGCCGTCACGATCGCCGCCACAACTGTCAGCGCTGTGCTGGCGTTGCTGCTGGTGCGCGCGCTCGGGCGCACCGCGGTGCAGGAGCGGCTGACGAATCCTGCGGTCAAGTCCATCGATGCCCGGTTGGCTCGGCGGGGGTGGCTGGCCGTCGGGTCCTTGCGGCTCATTGCCCCGGCACCGTTCGCCCTGGTCAACTACTGCTCCGGACTCTCCGCGGTGCGCCTGCTGCCCTACACGACGGCCACTGTCGTGGGGATTCTGCCCGGTACGATCGCCGCGGTGCTGTTCGGGGACGCTTTGACCGGGCGAACGAATCCGGCATTGATAGTGGTGACGTCGGCCTGCGTGGCCGCCGGGGTGGCAGGATTGCTGGCCGACGCCCGCCTGCCGGTGTCGCAGGCACAGCCCAACACCGCAGATGGCGCATCGAGAAGCGGTCGCCTTCGTCGTCTGTTGCTGCCGGACCGCGGATAGGACGTGGCGAGAAATCCTACAATTTTGCTGCGCCTGCACCGCCAAAGCCAGCGGAGTTGCCGAACTCCTGACCTACGCGAGAAGTAGGGCACGCGCGTTCCCCGCGGATTCGCAGTCGAAGAGCCCACACCATCACCCCCACCGACATCACTCCGATTACGGGCTGCACGGGTGCCCATAGATCCAGAGCACCGCTCACCCCGACCGCCACCACTACCAGTTTGTTGCATATCGGACATCCGACTGCCAACAACGACAACGCATTCGCACTGACCCCTACACGGGAAGAAACCGACGACGCCAGCCCAGTGCTCACGTATGTCGCAAGAATGAGGCCACTGAGAACTGCGGTGGCAATCCACACCGGATAGTTCCACCACAACACCGGGGTCATTCGAACGTAGAACGCAGTGTGGATGATCCCGGTGGGGATCGCCACGACCAGCGCGGCCACCGTCGCGCCCAGTAACGCGGCCACCCAACGCCGCGCCGGCCAGTCACGCATCGTCACAGTCGTCATCCCTCTCCCGGTCAGCGGATACCACCCCACCATCTACTATGAATGATAGTAGTTTGCAGGTGCGGTGAGTCGGCGTCAATCGACGCCGACTCGCCGCCCATACGGCACAGGCGTCGAGCGTCGACGCGAGCCTCAGCCGACCGTGAGGAACCGTCTACGACTGCCGATACCCGACAATGGTGACCGGCGAGGCCGGACACAGTCCCATGCGGCTCTCGCCGCGCTCCGTTTCCTTCGCTGGTGACGCAGGGAACCCACACCGACCCCAGAGGATTTCTTCTGTGCATTCTTTTTCAGGCCCGACGCGGCGTGTCCGCGCTACCCTGATCGCCTCGATCATCGTTGTTGCCGCGGCATTTTCGGTAAATGCTCCAGCTTCGGCGGACCCTGCTGCACCCCCGGTGAACGCATCCGAAGCCGTACGACAACTCGCTGAACTCAATGCGACCGCCTTCACTCTCACCGAGAGCATGTACGCCGCGCAGGACACCCTCGATCGTCGCCGCGGCGAACTGAGTACCGCAGTTCAATTCGCCCACGAGACCTCGGCGGCGGCTCGGGAAGCCGAAGTGGCCGCATCTGCCAACCGTCGAGCACTGGCCACAGCTGTCGACGCCGCGTACAAAGGTGTACCGCAATCCCCTCTCGGGGCCGTTCTGGTCGCGGACAGCCCACAGCAACTACTCGATCAGATGGTGTTGTTGGACCGGATCCTCGCCGATCGAGCCGCTGCACTCGCCGACTCGACACAGATCGACGACGAAGCGCGAGACCAGCTCGAACAAGCCCGGCAAGCACAGGCGTCCGCTGCGGTAGCCGAGGCGGACGCCGCACGTACACAACGCGACCTCGAGCAACGCCAGACCGACCTGGCCGATCAGATCGCCAAAATCACCGACCAATTCGCCGCCCTCACCGATGCGGATCGAGCTGCCATCGTCAGCCCCGGCACCACGAATCCTTCCGAGCTACCCGCCGCCGTCTCGGCTGCGAGTGGAACATCAGCGGAGGCGATGCGCATCGCCCTCGACCAACTCGGCAAACCCTATTCCTGGGGAGCTACCGGGCCGGGGTCCTTCGATTGCTCCGGACTGATCTACTTCGCCTACAAACAACTGGGACTGACCGTTCCACGCGTGGCCGCAGACCAAGCACGAGCGGGCACACCTGTCTCCCGCGAATCAGTGCAACCGGGTGACTTCATCTCTCTCTACTCACCGATCGGACACATCGGGATCTACATCGGCGACGGGAAATACGTCAACGCCCCCACCGGCGGCGACGTCGTCAAAGTCGCGCCCGTTCCCTGGGATGAAGTGACCGCAATCAACCGGCCCATCGCCACCTGATTCGATGTCCACGGTCCGGACGCCGCGACTGCGAGGAGACCGGATGCCCGTGTGGCAGACCGGTAAGATCGAACCGGTGAGGACTTCAGCCACGGAACCTATGAACCAGAAGTGGCTCCTAGGTGCTGTTTGCGCTTCGATAGTGCTGTTCGGAGTCCTTCTCATGCATTCTGCGCCGATGTCGTTCGCAACGGCGACGAGTATCGGCGAACACTCGATGACCTCGACGGTGAGCGCTCCACCTGCCGTCGACGAGCATTCGGGAGCATCATCTGCGACAGCATCGGAGAGTGGTTCCGCAGCACACTGCGGGAACGGCTGTGGCGATCACAGCTCGGTCATGCATCTGTGTCTGGCTATCATCGGTGCTGTCGCGGCGTTGGCCGTCTTACGGGCAATCGTTGTGGGCTTCGCCGGTTCTCTCGTCCACGCTGCGCGGCTGTCGGCAGTTCGTCGTCGAACCGGGCACCCGCCGCCCTGGACCATTTTCACTCTCTCCGAATTGTCTGTGCTTCGGATCTGACAGGTGACTCACCGTTGTGTGAGACACAGATGTCGACGGGTCAGTGTGCCTGTCGATCCGAACCACCCCACCATAATTTCAGGAGTTTGTTATGCGTTCGAATCGATCTACCCGTTTCACGATCGCGATAACGGCGGCTTCCGCTGTCGCCGCCGCAGTTCTCGCTGGCTGCAGCAGTAACGACGGCGAAATGAACATGCCCGGCATGTCGAGCAGCGATACACCGGCCTCGTCGTCCTCCGAGAATTCCGCCGAAGCATCGGCCGAATTCAACGATGCCGATGTCACGTTCGTCGAAGGGATGTACCCCCACCATGCACAAGCGGTGGAGATGGCTTCACTTGTCGACGGCCGAACCGAGAATGCTCAGGTCATCGAGCTGGCCCAGGCCATCGAAGCAGCTCAAGCACCGGAGATGGAGCAGATGAATGCCCTGCTCACCGCATGGGGACAGCCCGCAGCGTCCGCCGACATGGGCGGAATGGACATGGGCGGAATGGACATGGGCGGTATGGACATGGGGAGCGGTGGCATGACCGGCATGATGAGCCAGGAAGACATGGACATGTTGTCGGCCGCTAACGGAGCGGAGTTCGACTCCATGTGGCTCACCATGATGATCGAGCACCACAAGGGGGCAATCGAGATGGCTCAGATCGAGTTGGCCGACGGCTCCAATGCTGATGCCAAGGAGCTTGCCTCCACAATCATCGATGCGCAGCAGAGCGAAATCTCCACAATGGAAAGTTTGCTCGCCCAGTAACTCTCAATTCTGGGAACTATCAACCGTAGGGCGGGGCTCGGCTAATACCGAGCCCCGCCCTTCGGTTTCGAAGGACCTGGCCCTTTTAGCTGCCACACCGATCAACACGGCCCCGGAAACATGCCCTCCCCTGCTGATGCACCCGCCTGCGGGGTCCTTGGGACACGCAGATCCGCGGTAGGGACAGGGGGCGGCTCTCGGATCGGGTCGTCGCGGCCCGGCGGGGGCGCGCCGTCGACAGAGAGTGGGTTCGATACCACCGGCACTGGCAGTTGGGGAGGCGTGGTCTTGCACGTGCGGCTGCTCGGTTTCCTTCTCAGATGGGTAATACAACCGAACTGACGAATTCATTGCGTATCCAGGCAATGAACAGACCCCACACCCCCGTCAGCAGGGCGACACCGACGGCGATCATGATCACTCCGCCTGCCACTTTGATTCTCTGCGAGTTCCGCCGTAGCCAGCCGACACCGCGCATCGCCGAACTCGAGCCGAACGCGAGGACCACGAACGGTAGACCGAGTCCCAGACAGTAGGCGACGATGAGAGTGACGCCGCGCGCTGCGGTTGCGCCTTCAGTGCCAGCGGCAACGGACAACACCCCGGCGAGCGTGGGGCCAAGGCACGGCGTCCAGCCGAGCGCGAACACGCCACCGAGCAGCGGCGCTCCAGCAAGGGACGAGATGGTTTGCGGCGCGAATCGAGTGTCGCGTTGGTGACGACTACTTCGTTTCGGCAATCGGCTGAACGAGCCCGTTTCATCTTCAGAATCCGATAAAAGGTACCCAACGGAAAGGCCTCGAACATGAGAACTCGACCACTACGTAAAACAGCTACCATCGCCGCCCTGCTAGGAGCGTTGGTGCTCGCCGCTCCAGGCGCTGCTAGCGCGGACGTTGTCACCGGTTGGGTCGGCCCAGCAGGAAGTAACGGCGCAGGTGTTCAGTTCCTGAACACCTCCACAATCATCAATTCGCCCAACCTGACCGCACAGTCGAAGATCTACTCTGTCTTCGGCCAGCAGGTCGCACCCGGTGACATCGGCGTGCGAGCTCGACTGTTCAAGAGCGGAGCATTGTGTGAGGCTGTCGGCTACAAGTACAGCTCCACCGGTACAGCTTCACTGACACTGGGCACGACCGCGACCTGCGGGACAGGTTCGTACAACAGTCACGGTTTCACTGCGGTATGGGATGGAAGCAAATACCGCGAAGCCCTGACTTTCCCGAGCAACCCGCTGGACTGGACCGCCCCGGCTGCCCGGTCCGCGACCACCTCCGAGTCCGAAACGACCACTGTCGAGTCGGGAACCAATGCAGCGGGTCAATCCTTCGGACCGGGCGACACCGCACCGTCCGACGCGGAATTGCCCGACCTCGTCGCTGCGATCGGCACCGACGGAGTGCAGGGATACATCCTCAAGCAGGACCTCGACAGCGGAGCCACGTCGCCGGCCGAAGCTTCTAAGCTGCGCAAGCAGAACATCGACGGCACCGAGGTGTTCGGATCTGCCCCTAAGACTGTTCCCGTGTACGCGGAGGACGGAACGACTCAGGTCAGCGAGTTCGCGATTTCCTGACACCGTCGATGGCCGGTCCCGGCGTTCTCGGGGCCGGCCATCGAGCTGCGGTTATGCCGGGCGTCGCCGTGGGGCGGGTTGCGGCGGATAGAAGACTTTCATCGCGGCCTGTAGATCCAAACTCGATGGATCCAAGAAGATCGTCCAGTAACTGTCGATCAGGGGCAGATGAATGCCATACCCCCTCCCCCCGTGCTCGAGGACTTCCAACATTTCGTCGCGACCGACTTTTAGATCAGGTCGGTGGGTTTGACCAGCCAATACGGTGTATGTGTCGTACAAATCATTATTGAGTCTCGCGGTCAGGGTGGGTGCGTGGTTCGCCTCGAGATCTTGTCGTAGTTGCTGAACGACTGGTGTCTCCTCTGCGCGGTTTGCAGCACCGACCAAATCCTCATGGTTCACGCTCCGTTCCGCCGGAAGCGGCTCCGCGGGTGTACCGCGGTACACCCCGTCAGGGTCGGCCTGGGAGCGCAGCTCGTCGAAACTCAGGTTTGCTATGGACAGGTTGTTCTCCACCACCGCGAGTCGACTGGGAATCACGCGGAACGAGGCAGGTGCGACGCCTTCTGCAATATCGAGGACGAGAACGGGATGCTCGGGCTGTTCACACGCTTGTCGGTCGACCACAAACACGTAATACGGCGGTGGTGACGGGATCAATTCGGCAAGATCGGTTGGTGTCAGGTCACTGAACTCGCTGTCGTCGACCACGGTAAGGAAAGCCTGTGCCTCGGTTCCGTCGGCTTGTCGGTGAGAAGCTTGGGCATCAGCTGCAATCTGCTGCCAGACATCGTCGGCGGCGAAATGGGTACGAACGAGCAGGGATTGACCTTCCGGGAGAGTAGGCATAGCTCGACACTACCTCTCCGGCCTGTCATCGGACGGCCAGTTGCTTTGTCTCGCTGAGTAACCCGCACATATAAGCTTTAGTCAGCGTTCATACGTTCGGCAGCTGACGGGGACGGATATTCAACTGCGCTGGTGAGCGCGTCAAGACCACCCACTGCGGTGTTGTTCCCGTTGATGGAACGTCTGGCGGCGTGGTGTAGCTGCGTCAGAGCGATTGCGCGGGCGGTCATCTCGGCGATTTCGGCGGGTAGTGGTGGTCCGTCGATGGTTCGGATTCTCATGGCTTCGAGTGTGGCATCGGGTACCGACAGATTGTGTTGCGCTGCAACGGGTTGAAGCCTGAACCGCGCGTGCACGAGCGGCCCGTCTGCGCTGTGGTCGGGGTGTAGCAGTGCGGAGCGCAGCGGAGTTCGATTCGGCGGACGCCCGCAGGGTGGCCCGACCCTGCTCCCTCACGCTTTCCCGATCCCAGGCAATGGAGAAGGCCCGCACCCGGTGTGGGGTGCGGGCCTTTCGGTCTACGGGCTGTGAGCCGGTGTCAGGGCTGTTCGGCTGGTGGGGTGGTCGGGCGCCCTTCGGCGGCGTCACGGATCCACTGGGGTACCTCGAGGCCGTCGCGTTCGTACAACGCGACCGATGCCCGTGCTGCGGCCCGCGCGACCTGTGGTCGGGCTGCGGTGGTGCGCTTCTCGGTGGTGGTCATCGTGGGTCCTCCTGCTCGTTCTGGTTGTCAGTGTCCTCGGTTTGTGCCGGTGACGCCAGTGCTCGCCACAATGCCCGGGTCGCGACGGCGCGCAGGACGTCTCGTTCGGTTCGGGTGATGAGCGGCGAGTCGGTCACCGGTGTGTAGATGTCCCATCCCAGGGCGGCTTCGGCTTCGTTGTCGCTGGTGGTGCGTTCGAGGCACCAGGTGATTCGTTGCCAGGCTTGGGCGCGTTTGTCGGCCACGGTGCGTTGGCGGACGGTCAGGGCGACGCCGACGACGGCGAGGACACCGACGATCAGGGTGACCCAGGCTTGAGCGGGCATCAGGGGCTTTCCTTCCAGGGGGGTGCGGAGTTGGTGCCCCAGTGCCGTGATGCGGCACTGGGGCGGGTTGGTCACAGTCGGGAGGTTCCGCGGACTATGTCGCCTTCGATGTAGGTGAATCCGTCTCCTCGGCCGTCACGGAGCGCGAAGTGGTAGTCCGCTTGGATCCAGACGGTATCGAAGTGTCCGGCGTCGGTGAGTGTGCCGAGTAGGTCTCGGTCGGCCCCGTTGGGGAAGAACGCGACTCCGGATGAGGGCGGGTAGTAGCGGCCCAGGGTGTCGATCAGCGTTTCGACGCTCCGGCATTCGGCGGCCGCGTCGAGGGCCTTGTCGTAGATGGTCCAGTAGTCGTCGTTGTCGTTGACGGTCATGACTTTTGCTCCTCTGTCTGGTCGATCGGTGGTGGGCGTGGCGGGTCAGTAGTCCTCGTCCCACCGCTCCCCTGCGTAGGTGGGGTCGAAGTCGGCGGGCGCGTGGGCCGGGTAGCGGCGTCGGAGGTCGTCCTCGAGGTCGAGGCGGTCTTGCCAGTGCTTGTCGCATCTCGGGTGCGCTACTCCGGTTCCGGACAGTGCGTCCCGGTATTCGACGTCGCCGGTGCAGTCGGGTCCGTCCGCGATGCAGGTGACGGTCTCGGTGTTCGTGGTCTCGGTCATAACTGTTGCTGCCCTTCGGAACTGGTGCCGGGTCGGTCTTGCGTCCTCCCCCCGTTTTTTCGCCGTTTCTGGCGTGAGGAGAGAAGGCAGCGCACGGGGCCGACGGGGCAACCCTTCGGCCGGACAGTTTTCGTGGGAGCGGAGCGAGCACGGGACGAAAAGTGTTCGGAGCCTTCGGTCGTAGCGCAGCGGAGCGAGGGGTTGAGGCGGCGGGCACGAGTGATGAATGCTCGCCGGTAGCCGGAACCGCAGTGAAAAAACGTCTGTGCTCTTTCCACGGTGCGGAGCGAAGCGGAGCTCGATTCGGTGGACACCGCAGGTGGCCTGATCCGCCGGCCGGAACATTTCGGCCGGCGAATCTCCCGGTGCACCTAGACGGTATGGAGGTCTTGGCTGGGGCCCCTCCGCATGTAAGCGTGGGTTGCCGACAGGAGTGGGTCCTGGCCGGTAGAGCCACAGATGTGGGAGGCCCCAGTGAAGAATCATCGTACGAGTGTTGGTTTGGATGTGCACGCACGATCGGTGGTGGCGTGCGGTTTGGATGGCGAGACGGGCGAGTTGTTCGAGCGTCGCATGTCGCCTGATCACAAAGAAATCCTGGAGTGGATTCGTTCGCTGCCAGGACTGGTGCATGTCGTCTACGAGGCGGGCCCGACCGGTTTCGGTCTGGCCCGTTTTCTGTTGGCCGCCGGTGTCGATTGTGTGGTGGCGGCACCGTCGAAAATTCAGCGTCCCCCTGGTGACCGCATCAAGACCGATGCCCGTGATGCCCGGCATTTGGCTCGGTTGCTTCATTTGAGTTCTATTGTGCCGGTTCTGATTCCGAGTACCGAGCAGGAGTCCGCTCGTGATCTGGTGCGAGCAAGGGAGGACTGCCGCGGCGATCTGGTGTCCGCACAGCATCGCCTGACACATGTGCTGCTGCGTCAAGGGATCATCTACAGCGGCGGCAAACCCTGGACCGCAGCCCACGATCTGTGGTTACGTCGCCAGCGGTTCGATTCACGTGCACTGCAGATCACCTACGACACCGCCTACGAGACCGTCATCGCCACCACCGAACGCCGGAATCGTCTCGATACCGCCATCGCGGACATGGCTGCGCATTCGTCGTTCACTCCGGTGGTGACCCGGCTGGGGTGCCTTCGTGGGGTGGCGACGTTGACAGCGTTCGGTTTGGCGACGGAGATCGGTGAGTGGGACCGGTTGACCGGCCGCTCGATCGGTGCGTTCGTCGGGTTGATCCCGACCGAGCATTCTTCCGGTGAATCCCGGTCGCAGGGCGGTGTCAGCAAAACCGGCAATGCTCACGTACGCCGACTGCTGGTCGAGGCTGCCTGGCATCATCGCAAGCCGTATCGGCCGGGGCGTGAACTGGTGGCACGGTGGAAGGCGTCGACTCCCAAAGCCAAAGCGCGAGGACATCAAGCGAACCGGCGGCTGCACGCACGGTGGGAACATTTCGACGAACGCGGTAAACGTGCGGTGGTCGCCAATGCCGGGATCGCACGAGAGCTGGCCGGCTGGTGCTGGTCGTTGGCCACGCTCGAGGAATGACTGAAGCTCCGACGCCGAAGTAGCGATCTGCGTCGGGATAGATGTCCGGAATGAACGGTCGACGACGATGTGGGATGTGGCCGAGCGTCTGGGAGTGACCCGCTAGCCGCCTATGAGCAATCCTCAACTGCGCGTTGGGATCACGCTCGACTCATAGACTTGCGATCCACTCCAGCCGAAACAGTCCGTCCTGCGGTAACCAACCCGCGTATATGAGAGTTGACGACGCGTCGAACACTACGACACGCTCACCTCCCACTCGCATCGATCACCATCCCGGCAACAGGAAGCGGTGGCACACACGACGGTGCGTGCCACCGCTTCACCATGCCGTCG
The DNA here is from genome assembly GCF_002258475.1 of Rhodococcus sp. 06-1460-1B. NCBI lineage: Bacteria > Bacillati > Actinomycetota > Actinomycetes > Mycobacteriales > Nocardiaceae > Rhodococcus > Rhodococcus sp. 06-1460-1B. Next base: position 879 of record NZ_NOYS01000004.1, on the reverse strand, counting down.
TTGACAGGCCGACCTCCATATGAGGCGGCTGCCCCGGTCCCGGTGTCCTCGCCGTCGTCCGACTCGGCGTCGGCAGGATCGAGGGCGTCGGCCAGATCGTGGACTGCGGTCAGTACTGCTTTCGCGGTGGCAGTGACCTGCTCGAGGTCTCCTGCGGCCCATCCGGCGATGTAGCCGACGCTGTAGGCGCTGGTGTCGAGTCGGAGCATCCCGGCCAGCACGTAGGCGACGGATTCGGCTTCGACCTCCATCCGGCCGCGATGCAGGTCCTTTCGGGCTTCGGGTCCGATGAGGTCGGGTGCGTGCATGATCGCGTGCGCTGCCTCGTGGATCATCGTTTTCGCGGCCGCTGCGGGTTCGAGGGCTGCGTCGACGACGATCCGGTGGGAGCCGTCGGTGGTGGTGTAGCCGTTCGCGCTGCTGGGGATCGCCTCGCGGGTGACGGTCCAGCCTCGGCCGGTCATGATCGCTGCCACGCGGTCGTAGATCGCGTCCGGATCGGCGCCGGTGAGCAGCTGGGCGATTTCCTCGGGCTGGGGGTGTCCCTCGATCGGGTCGGTCTGGGAGTGGTCGAACACCGACAGAATCGGGAACGTGGGCACCTTGCGGGTCTCTTCGTCGCCGGTGTCGGGGTCGGTCTCGGTGACGATGCGGGAGCTGTAGCCGTAGATCCGGATCGCCCTCTGCCCCTTGCGAACCTGCCGCCCGCGCTGTTGCCAGGCACGGAATCCGGCGACCTGCGTGGCCTCGGGCTTCTGGGCGAGGATCAACAGGACATTATTGAAAAAGGATGCGGAATAGCATCAGATGCACGATCGCCGCCCCGCCCGTTGCAGCCGACACGATCTCACCATGAACCGACGCCCGTTGTGGCCGCAC